>JAAWSH010000089.1 GCA_022801475.1 Acutalibacter sp.
GTCAATGAAGGCAACGGGACTGTGGCCAAGGTCACCGAAGCCCTGGAGCGTACCAATGCTTTGGCAGGCAATGTGACCACCCAGATGGACATTGTGGTGAAAGCCGTGGAGAATCAGACTGAATCCATCACCCAAGTGACCGAGGGTATCGACCAGATTTCCTCCGTGGTGCAGACTAACAGCGCCACCTCAGAGGAAAGTGCCGCCGCCAGCCAGCAGCTTTCGGCAGAGGCGTCCAGCCTAAAACAACTGGTAGAGCAATTTACCCTTGCGAAAGAGTAAGGCTGCCTGAAGGGCGAATCTATGATCCCCATAGATGGGCCGTATATGGAAGGGACCCTGCCAGTAAACGGCAGGGTCCCTTTTTGTTGGGGATATTACGGGTTGGCGCACTTGTTAAATGGCTGCTTTTTATACCCTGCTCGGCGGTTAAGTCTACTCCCAGCTATGGCCCGTCCTTCCAGGCCCCTCCTCTACTTCTGTGCGGCCGGAGATAGAGGCGCACAGCGTCCTGCCGGGTTATGGCAAGGGTAACGGCAGCGGCGTCCGTTCTGTAGAACGCCCCAAAGACAGGCCTTGGGCCAGACCTGCCACAAAATGTCATCCGCTGTCTTGGCCGGGGAAGAAAGATTCAAACTCCGGCAATTCATCGGAAGGGGCTGGGGCAGTATCTTCCTCTTGGGAAGTTATCCCATCCATTTCAACACCTATAGGCTCCGCCGCAGCCTTTATCACGGCATTGCGCACAGCCCTAAACTCCCCGTTCTGGGACAGGGACACCCGCTCCAGCAGTTTTTGCGAATAGCTTCGAATGCTCCCGCTGCTCATACCATAGATTATATCTACGTTTAATATTATCCTATCAATCAAAAAACACCTAGTATTACTGTGGTTTTCTTTTCTAATTCCCTTTCTCCTAGTCATCTAAAAACTTTTATGTTGTTCGGCCACTTCAAACAGAGAAAGCTGTCATTCCTCTATCGTTAAAATAAACCCCCAACTGACAATCATTAGGGCTGCATAATTCTTTTTGGCTGTTCTCTTTGTGGCCGTTAATATGCTTCATCAGGCGTAATCCACCAGCCCAGGGCCTTCTAAATGCCCTATCGATTCGGCAAAATCAAGCGGTCAAACAGACCGCCGCCATCACAACAAAATGGCTCCTGCGTGTGCAGGGAGCCATTTCTGGTTTTGACGTGGATCTCTATGTGTGTGGAAGCAGCAGTGGAGGAGATAAAATCTCACGATAGAACGCTTAAAGATCTTTCTATCGCTAGAAGCAACGCTAGGGAATGTGCCGCTCCTCCTAATCTACTTCAATTCCTCCTGAAATGTTAAATGATCAATGGCAATTAGGCCAGTGACAAAAATTTTGATGGATTTCAGCAAAAGCTCAATAACGGTAGACTCATCTGGTCCATGGGCGCCGCCGTGGCCTGGACGGAAAATGCTTCGGTCCGCATATTGAGAAAGGTCTCCGCTAAATCCCATTCCATAGGAGATGGAATGGGGCAGTTTTCGGGCGTAGGTCCCGCCAGGCAGTACAAAGGGCTTGAGCTCCTGGTGCATGATACGGTTAAAATGATGGGTGAGAATGTCCACCACCGGGTGGTCGGCAGGAAAATGATGGGCCGGGTCCACCCTCTGGGGCTGGGCCTGGTACCCGTGACTTTTACAGACCCCCGCCATATCCGCCAGAATCTTTTCCGCGTCTCCTGTGATGGGATAGCGGATGTTTACGGTCAGCCGGGGTCTGCCCTCTTCCAGAGACAGCATAGAACCCACACAGGTCATTTTACCAGAGTCCGGGTCCTCACAGCCAATGCCCAGAGTCTGGCCATAGCAGTCTGTATTTACCATGTCTGGCAGGGCCAGCACCGCGTCGTCCTGGGGAGACAGCGCGCCGCTTTCCCGCAGCCCTTTGATCAAAATTCCAATGGCATTGCGGCTGTGCTCGGGAAACGCTGTGTGCCCTGCGCTTCCCTTGGCTGTCAGTACCAAGGTGTCTCCCCTGTCCTCCAGAATAAACTTCTCCTGAAGGGCATCCTGGGCCGCTATTACCCGGCTGGTCTTTTTCAGCTGGGCCAGGGCGGAATCAGGCACTACGTTATCTGCCACACCTCCCTCCAGCCGAAGAATGCTGTCGCTCAAGGGCTTTTCAGAGACCAGCGTTTCGGTAATAATGCCCTTCTCGCCATAGCACACCGGGTAATTGCTGTCCGCGATAATGGAGAAGGGCGGCGCGGGGTAGTGCGCCAGATAGTACTTCATATCCTCCATGCCCTGCTCCTCATTGGTGCCCAAAAACAGCTTCAGATTGTGGCGCAGGGGAATGCCCAGATCACGAATACAGCGCAGCACATAAAAGACCGCCATGGTCTGGCCCTTGTTATCTTGGGCGCCCCGGCCAATGATCATCCCGTTTTTAACAATGCCCTGGTAGGGCGGGAAGTCCCAGTCCTCTCCTTCCGGCACCACGTCCAAGTGTCCCCAGAACCCAATGGTCTCTCCCTTGCCCCCCATATCGATGCTGCCCATATAGTCCTCATAATTTTCTGTCAAAAAACCGTGCCTCTTTCCCAGGTCCAGCATAGCGTGCAGCGCGTCCCGACAGCCCTGGCCATAGGGCTTTACCGGGCTGTCCTTTTCCGCCACACTTTTAATGCGCACCTGGTCCACAATGTCGTTGATAAGCTCCTGTCTGTGTTCTTCAATCCACTGGTCTATTTTTTCCTCCCAAATGGCTGTTTCCATGGTTAATCCTCCCACATTGCTTCTCTTACCCAGCGGAACCGTTCCAGCTCAAAGGGCGGCAGGATGGAGCAGTCCGCTCCCAGAATCAGTCCGTTGACCGAGCCCTGGTCCTGGCGGTACGCCTGGACCAGCCGTCCGGCCTCCCGCTGAATTTGTTCTTTCGTTCCCGAGTATAGCAGACTACCCACCCGGTTGTCAAATCCGCCCAGCACCGAGCGGCTGCCAAAATACGCCTTGCCCTCGGCCAGGCTAAGGCCGTCAATATAGGTGGCCCAGTTTACCGTCCCGGCGGGGTAGCCCCGCCAGCGGGACAACACGTTCTTGTTGCCGTCCCAGGCACAGAAATGCGCCATATTATATTGAGAATACTGGTTGGCTGTTTCCAGAATCTGTAGGTCCGCCGGGCGGACAATTTCATCATATTCTTCATCCGAGAAGCGGACCTCCTCCGCGCCCTGAAAGCAGACGAACATGCCCAGGCAGCCGGTCTGGGTTAAAATGCGCTCCTCCACCCAGCAAAGGGTGCTGGTAATCTCCTGTAGAGCCAGCAAAACAGACTTTTTATCTTGACGGAGCAGCTCTGCCAGAACATCGTCGCCAATCTTTCGCAACAGCATAAAGGAGGAAAACAGGTTAAAGTAGGTTACCACCTCATCCTTTAGCAGTTCGCTGGTCCACGCGGCTCTTTCATACAGGTCTTGGCTATACTTTTCCCGGGGGCCGTCCGCCACGGCCTTTACCAGGTCGGGTACGGTACGGATGTTTTGGAATTCAAAAGGAGCCGTAAAGCCATCGTACATAATCTTGATAAAGTCCATCCCTGTTTCCTGGTAAAACTTCAGATGATACTGGGCGCTTTCTTTTCCCATAGGCGGCCTGCCGCTTTCATCCCGAAAATGCCGCCAAAAGCTGATTGGCACATGGTCCACGGGTTCGCCCCGCAAAGCCGCCAGCACTCTTTCCTTTCGGTCCATAATCATTCCTCCTTATAAAAAAGCCGGCGCTCCCCAAAAATCATGTTCTTTCATCGTTTGGAGTGCCGGCCTTTTCTATATTTTGTTAACGCAGTTCAAAAATCGACATGTACCGATTTTTAAGCGCGTTTACTATATTGATCCAAAAGCTTACAGTGGCAAAGAGAATTGGAAGCTTAGCCCTTGCCGTTCATGCGGTCAAAAGCCTTTTGAGAGACCTCCATATAGGTCTGTAGGCCAATGTTGTCCAGTTCCTTTACATAAGCGTCCCAGTCGCTGTCAACGTTCATGTCGCCAGTGGCAAAGCGCGCCATGGATTCTTTTACGTAGGTCTCCAGAGAAGTCTTGATGTCCGCAATCTGGTCCGCCTCATCAGGATCGTAAATAATCAGGGTGCAGGCCTCTTCAGGAGACTTGTCAATCAATGTGGCGGTAGACTGGGCGATCATATACTCCGCATCAGTGGGGTCGCCGTTCCACTGCTGGCCGTCCATCCACTTGCGCAGCATAATGTTGGGGGTCACGTTGCTCCAGTGGGACTTATGAGAAGAGCCGCCCCACACTAGGATGGCCTTAATCTCGCAATCCGCTCCATAAGCGTCACCCAGGGCCACGCCCTCCGGGTCGGGCTCCACCCAGTCCACGCCAGGCTCACCAAAGCGACTGAACAAGGTGGCCTCCTGGTCAAAGAAGAAGTCCGCCAGCCGGAACATGATTTCAGGCTCCTTGCAGTCCTTGGTAATGGCCATAATGGGCGAGGGAACTGTGGGATAATAGGCCGCATACTGCACGCCCTCTGGGCCCACCATGGGATCCAAGGGCGTGTACTCGGCCTTTCTGTCCGTCATGGAAGTGGTGAACAGCTGGCCCATGCCCGCAGTGCAGATAACGCCAATGGTGTTCCGGTCGCCCGCGGTAGCCACAGACTTAAAGGCAGGACCGTCCTGGGTAAAGGTAAGCGGGTCAAACAGGCCTTCCGAGCAAAGGCGGTTCAGGTAGCGCAGCCCCTCGCGCCACTGCTCTTTGTTGTATGGAACATCCAGGGTGCCGCCGCTTACGTTCCAGCGCAGTTCGCCGTCGTCATAGATGAAGGAATTCATCATCCAGTCGGCAGCCATCTGGTGCCAGTTGCCGCCGCCCATCATGCCAATCTCGTCGGCCTGGCCGTTGCCGTTGGGGTCCTGCTCCCGGAAATCCTTCAGCACCTGGTACAGCTCTTCGGTGGTGGTGGGCTTTTCCAGCTTCAGGGCGTCCAACCAGGCCTGGTTGATATAGGCGCGCAGGCTGTGCTCATTGCTGGTTTGCTCATGGTACTGGGGCAGCGCATACACATGGCCGTCAGGAGATTTAATCAGCTCCATCAGATCCTTGTTCTGGGCCTGGGCCGCCATGTTCTTAATATTGACGCCGTACTGGTCTAGCAGCTCGTCCAGCTGGATAAAGGTGCCATTTTGGGCGTGGCGGTACACGGTTAGCTGCTTGCTGCTGCCAAAGAAGTTTCCGCCACTAAAGGCGTCCGGCAGCTCGGCGCCAGAGGCGATAAGCACCTCCATCTTCTGGTTGGCCTCCGCGCCGGGGTAGATCTCCAGGTTTAGCTTCAGCCCGGTTCTTTCCTCAATATACTTGGTAAAACTGTTGTCTACATAGTCCTCTACCTGGCCGCTTTTTTCAATGGCCAGATTGATCTCCACCGGTTCGGCGACTATGGGAAGCTCACCTGCAGCGGACATTTTTCCGCCCTCGGTTTCAGATGTAGAGACCTGAGAACTCGTCTGGGAAGCAGAGCTGCTCTCTTCCTTGCTGGATGTGCCGGCAGAGCTTTGACCACCGCCTCCACAGCCGGCCAGGGCCAGGCAAAACGCCAAGGCGGCCGCTGTTACAGAGCATAATCTTTTTTTCATTTTTTTCTTCCTTTCTTTTCCCTTTTTCGCGGCATCCGCCGCATATTCATCAGTAAATAGCATGATTTACCGATTACCGTGATTAGAAACCTTCTCATCCCTTAATGGAACCGATCATCACGCCCTTGACGAAGAATTTCTTCACGAAGGGGTACATGATCAGAACCGGCGCGCTGGACACAATGATCAGCGAATATTTCAGCAGGTCCGCCAACCCCTGCTGCTGCTCGGCCAGGGCTGTGTCTACCACCATGCTGGTGTCCATACTGTTCGCCACCAGAATTTCCCGTAAAATCAGCTGTAGGGGGAACTTCTCCGGCGAATTCAAATAGAGAAACGCGTTGAAATAATTGTTCCAGTGCCCCACCGCATAGTACAGGGTAATCACCGCCATCACGGGCTTGGCCAGGGGAAGGACCATACTGAAAAAATATCGGGCGTCCGAGCAGCCGTCAATCTGCGAAGCTTCCAGCAGCGCCACTGGAATACTGCTCATTAAAAAAGTCCGGGCAATGATCAGGTTGAACACGCTAATCGCGCCGGGTATCACCAGCGCCCACATGGTGTCAATCATCTTCAGGTCCTTGAGCAGGATATAATCTGGAATCATGCCGCCGTTGAACATCATGGTAAAGGTAAACAGAAACATAATCAGTCCCTTGTGGGGCATATCCGGCCGAGACAGCGGGTAGGCCGCCACCATGGTAAAAATCAGGTTAATGGCTGTGCCCACCACTGTGTAGACAAAGGCGTTTTTATAGCTGTTCCAAATACTGGGGTGCTTAAACACCGCCTTGTACCCCTCCAGCCCTGGGTCCACCGGCCACAAAAGCACCTTCCCGGAGGTGACCGCCTGGGCGGAAGAAAATGACGCGGAGACAATGAAAATGAGCGGATACAGAATCAACAGCAGAAACAGGAACAAAAACCCATAGGTGATTCCATAGTAGACCTTATCGTCTAAGGAGAGCTTTACCTTGTTTTTTATATTTTCCATGGAAATTCCCTCCTTACCACAGGCTGTTTTCGCCGATCTTACTGGATATGGTGTTCACGGTAACCAAAAGCGCCATGTTGATCACCGAGTTAAACAGCCCAATGGCAGAGGCATAGGAAAAGTCGCTGCCCTGCACAAAGCTGACCTTATACACATAGGTGCTGATAATTTCAGAAGCGCTTAGGTTCAAGTCCGTTTGCATCAAATAGACCTTTTCAAAGCCAATGGACATGATATTGCCCGCGTTCATAATCAGCATAATGGTC
>JAAWSH010000090.1 GCA_022801475.1 Acutalibacter sp.
TGGCTGCGGTCAGGTGGAGCTGGAGGGAGAGAAGATCTGCATAGACCAGCTTATTGATGCTTGGACCAGTACCCTGGAGGCCACCTTCCCCAGCCACGCCGCCCCGGTTCCAGTGGCTGTGGACGCGCCCCTTTATACCCAAAAGTACAGCGGCGGACCCTCCCCGCACATTGCCCGGCCTCGGGTGTTTATTCCCGCTTTCCCGGGCACCAACTGCGAGGTGGACTCTGCCAGGGCCTTTGAGAAAGTGGGGGCCCAGGCCCAGGTGCTGGTGGTAAAGAACTTGACCCCCCAAGATATTGAGGAAACGATTCAAGCCATGGAAAAGGCCATCCGTCAAAGCCAGATTATCATGATCCCCGGGGGCTTTTCTGGCGGCGACGAGCCCGAGGGCTCGGGCAAATTTATTGCTACCACCTTCCGTAATCCCCGCGTTGCCCAGGCGGTAACTGACCTGCTGGAGGCCCGGGACGGGCTGATTTTGGGCATCTGTAATGGCTTCCAGGCCCTGATCAAGCTGGGCCTGCTGCCCTACGGGAAGATCAGTGAAACACTGGACCCCAACGCGCCGGCTCTGACCTTCAACAGCCTGGGCCGCCACGTTTCCCGAATGGTATACACCCGGGTGACCAGCGTAAAATCCCCTTGGCTGGCAGGCGTGCGGGCCGGAGACGTGCACACCATTCCAGTATCCCATGGCGAGGGGCGCTTTGTGGCAGACGAGGCCACCGTGCGGCAGCTGGCCCAAAACGGACAGATTGCCACCCAGTATGTGGACCCGGACGGCGCGGTGAGCGGGGACATTTTGTGGAACCCCAACGGCTCGGTCTGCGGCATTGAGGGCATTACCAGCCCAGACGGCCGGGTGCTGGGCAAGATGGGACACTCGGAGCGCAGGGGCCGGGACCTGTATAAGAATGTACCCGGACACAAGGACCAACTGCTGTTCCAGTCCGGCGTAGCGTATTTCCGGTAATCAAAAGCACGGAAAGGCGGTCTGCCAGCACCGTGCTGCCCCAGGAAGGGCCCGTACCGGCCGGAAAAAATCTTTTGGGCCATACGGGCTTTTTCCTTCTTCTCAATTCCCGCGAATTTTTATACAGAAAGCGTGATACCCATGTCCATGACTCTTAACCGCCAGCTGCCCCTGCCCGCTGACCTAAAGGCCCAGTATCCCCTCTCCCCCAAGGTCCAAGAAATCAAGGCTGCCCGAGACCAGGAGATCCGGGATATTTTCCTGGGGCGTTCCCAAAAATTCCTGGTCATTATAGGCCCCTGCTCCGCTGACAACCAGGATGCCGTACTGGACTACGTCCATCGTCTGGCTGAGGTCAACCAGGCTGTAAAGGACAAGCTGGTGCTCATCCCCCGGGTCTATACCAACAAACCCCGCACCACCGGCCAGGGCTACAAGGGTATGCTCCACCAGCCCAGCCCGGACAAGGACCCTGACCTTTTAGAAGGCATTATTGCCATCCGCCGGATGCACATGCGGGTCATGGAGGACTTCGGCCTCTCCGCTGCCGACGAGATGCTCTATCCGGAAAACCGCAGCTATTTGGACGACGTGCTCAGCTACGAGGCGGTGGGAGCCCGGTCTGTGGAAAACCAGCAGCACCGGCTGACAGCCAGCGGCATGGACATCCCTGTGGGTATGAAAAACCCTACCAGCGGCGACCTCTCGGTTATGCTGAACTCTATCCAGGCTGCCCAAAGCGCCCATAACTTCCTCTACCGGGGCTGGGACGCGGCCACCACCGGTAACCCTCTGGCCCATGCCATCCTCCGGGGCGGGGTGGACAAATACGGCACCTGTGTGCCCAACTACCACTACGAGGACCTTATGCGCCTGTGTGAGCTATATATGGCCCGGGACCTGGAAAACCCGGCGGTGATTGTGGACGTGAACCACTCCAACTCCAATAAGCAATACAAAGAGCAGGTGCGCATTGTCAGTGAAGTGCTTCACAGCCGAAATTATAACCCGGACCTCCACCGACTGGTAAAAGGCGTGATGATTGAGAGTTATATTGAGGAAGGCTGCCAGCCTATTGAGGGCCAGCGGGTATACGGCAAGTCCATCACCGACCCATGTCTGGGCTGGGCAGACACCCGGAACGTGATTTTTAGCATTGCGGAGAAGGCCTCTTAAACTATTGGTATTCCTTTTTTAAAGCACAAATCCCAGAGAGCCTTTGAGCAGAAAGGTCCGGGGTGGTCATGAATCAGCCCGAACCCGCAAGCATCCCCCTATAAAGAGGGGCAGGGAAAAGCCGCAAAAGGCTTTGGATGCCCGTCGTTATACTCTTGTTGATTAGGGCTTCTTGCGGCTGATTATAGCCAAGATAAAGAAAAATAGCAGGCCCTAAAGGCTGCCAAGGGAGGAATACAATTTTGAAATCAGAAATGATCCGAAACTCTGCCAAGGCCCTGTTCCTTCGAGAGGGCCTGCTTCTGTTAAACCAGCACCTGACCAGCCAGGGAGAGGTCTACTACGACCTGCCCGGCGGGGGCCAGCACCCATACGAGACCATGGAAGAGGCCGTGGTCCGGGAAGTTTTGGAGGAGACGGGCTTTACTGTGGAGCCCGTGCGCTTTGCGGCCCTGGCCGAGGAAATATTCACCAATGAGGATATGCGCCAGCGGTATCCCCAGTACTGCCATCGGACCATGCACATCTTTGTGGTGCGGCAGGCGCCGGGCACTGGCCAGGGGGCCCTCTGTGAGCTGGACTTTCAGCAGACCGGCAGTGTCTGGGTCACACCAAAGGAGGCCGGGCGGCTGCCCCTGGTACCCCTTCAGCTGCGGGGGCGGGTGGCAGAGGTGCTAAAAGCCCCAGGCCCGATCTATTTGGGCACTGTACGCCGGGATGAGGTGTGTATGTAGAGCCCGTGTATCCGGTACCCTGTGGGCCTACAGCCTGTTGAGGTACATTATAGTTAACGCAGTTCAAAAGAGGTGATACCTCTTTTGAACCTGGCGGCAGGGGTATGCCCGCGCCGCTCTACTTGAAAATCGCCATGTACCGATTTTCAAGTGCGTTTACTATAAAAGCCTCTGGCTGCTTAGCGTTGGTTTTTTTGATCTCATGGACCGCTTTCTTTTTCCTATTTGCTTTTAAAAGCAGCAATTAAGAGGTTTTGGGCCCCGCTTCTCAGGCGGGGCTCTTTCTTTTTGCGGCTCCGCCCTATTTTTTTCAACTTTCCTATAGCTTTTCCAGTCAAGCCACGCTATAATAGACACAAACCAGCCAAGAAAGGATGGAACAAAATGGAAAACAAACCGGTTCGGGTAGCCATGGTGGGCGTGGGTGCCATCAGCGGCATTTACCTGAAGAATCTTACCCACACGTTTCAGGAAGTAGAGCTAATTGGCGTCTGCGACCTAATTCCTGAAAGAGCGGAAAAAGGCGCGGCCTATGTAAAGGAAGCCATAGAACAGGGAGCCAAGGTCCCAGAGCCAAAGATTTATAAAGATATGTACCAGGCCTTTGAGGATCCCCAGGTAGAGGTGGTCCTAAACCTGACCCGTCCCTATGAGCACTTTGAGGTGACAAAGCAGGCCCTGCTGCACGGCAAGCACGTGTACAGCGAAAAGCCCCTGGGCGTGGACATGGGCGAGGCGGTGGAGCTGATTTCTTTGGCAGAGGAGAAGGGCCTGCGCCTGGGCGGCGCGCCGGACACTTTTATGGGCGCGGGCATTCAGACCGCCCGGCGGCTCATTGACAGCGGAATGATCGGCGATGTGGTGGGGGCCAGCTGCGCCATGGTCTGCCACGGCCACGAGACCTGGCACCCAGACCCGGAGTTCTACTACAAACGTGGTGGCGGACCCATGCTGGATATGGGCCCCTATTATGTCACGGCTCTGGTGCAGCTGCTGGGCGAAGCCAAAGGCCTGATGGGTCTGGCCAAGCGCAGCTTCCCCCAGCGGCTGATTACCTCCCAGCCCCACCAGGGAGAGACCATTGAAGTGGACGTGGACACCTGGCTTTCTGGAAATATCGAGTTCACCAGCGGAGCCATTGCCCAGGTATTTACCACCTTTGACGTGCACTACACGGCCCAGTCCCGGTTTGAGGTGTACGGTACCAAAGGCAGTATGATGGTGCCAGACCCCAATACCTTCGGCGGGCCGGTGCTGGTGCTAAGGCCCGAGGACGCGGCGGCGGCTCCAAAAGCCGACCCAGGCCTTGCCCGCCACGGGGTGCCGGACTTCTACCGGGGCTGGAAGGAGATGCCCCTGCTCTATGACTACCCAGAGAACAGCCGGGGCCTGGGCCTGGCAGATATGTGCAAGGGCATCCGCACGGGCCGGGACCACAGGGCCAACTACCAGCAGCAGAGGCACGTACTGGAGATTATGACCGGGTTCAGCAAGTCCGGGGAGAACAGGGCCTATGTTCCCATGACCACCAAGTACACCCGCACCGCGCCTATGGAGAACAACCCCATGCACGGGGTACTGGACGACTGAGAGGGATAGAGAAACGCGGAGCTTCGCGGCCCGGATGACAGTAAAAGTTTCGTCCACCTTTTCAAAGGTGGCAGGAGACGGGGGGCAGCGCCCCCAGCCGCCGGAGGCTTTCTGGTGCGTCCAGCACAATAAATGGGCATTTTCACAGAAAATACCCATACCCCTTCGGAAAAATACCGGGGCTGGGAGATGGTCCACCACGGATACGCCAACGGGCGTATTATTACAAAGAAATCAACATAAAAATCATCCATGAAAGGAAGTTATCATCATGAAAGCAGCATACACCGGCTGGACCTGGATCCACGGGGACCAGGACACCGCCAAAAAACAGCTGGAGCAGAGCTTTAAGGAGTGCAAATTCCTGGGCTATGACACAGTGGAGAACTTTGCCTTTATCCGGGACTATTACAAGGACGACCCCAGCGAGCTGAAAAAGCTGGCCGAAGCCTGCGGCGTGGAACTGGTGAATCTATACGGCCACTTTGACTTTGATGTAGAGGCCTCTCTGCAAAAGGGCATGGAGCAGGTGGACTTCCTGGCAGAGATCGGCGGTAAATGGTATAACTGCCAGAACGGCGGCTTTGGGGACGACGGCCCTATCGAACGGCCCACCAACCCCGAAATGCTGGATAAGACCTGTGAGATTGCCAACCGCCTGGGCCAATATGCCAAAGAAAAGGGCGTCACTGTGTGCTTCCACCCCCATTATGGCACCTGTGTGTTCAGCCAGAGCGACATTGACTACTTTGCATCTCACACCAACCCAGAATATGTATCCTTCTGCTTGGATACCGCCCATACCACCCTGGCGGGCATAGATCCGGTGGCGCTAATCCGCCAGTATGGAGACCGTATTGCCTATATGCACCTAAAGGACGTGGATACTTATGCCTTGTCTAAAGCGGAGGGCCGGGCCAAAATGGCCACCTTCCGGGCCCTTGGCCACGGCACTGTGAATTTTCCCGCTGTAAAGGCCGCCCTGGAAGAGGTGGGCTATGACGGCGTGGTCTGCGTAGAGCTGGACCGGCCCGAGGTGTGCAACTTCCACTCCGCCGAGGTATCCCGTATCTATCTGCGGGATGTGCTGGGAATTTAACGCCGCGCTCTCTGCTTGAAACATTTCTAAAGCAAAAAGATAACCCTGCGAGGTTTTCGCAGGGTTATCTTTTTATTAGCTTTATAGTTAACGCGGCCAGGCGCTCCGCCGGTTTCACCCGCACATTTCATATGGTCCACCGTTCCGATTCCCTGTCCGGCAGCTGGCTCTAATCCTTCCCCTCTACGGAAGGCAGGTTTTTGGTAAAAGTGATCTTTTCTCCGTCGCTTTGGGCCAGCACCGTGCTATCTTGGTCGGTACGGAAAATCTCCACCTTCGCGGCCTTTAGCTTTTGCAGGGTCTCTCGATGCGGGTGGCCATAACGGTTGTCCTGTGCACAGCTGATCACCGCGTACTGTGGGTGTACTTCCAAAAGGAAAGGGTCGCTGGTGGAAGAGCTGGAGCCATGATGTCCGCACTTAAGTACATCCGACTCCACCAGGTATCCGTCCTCTAGAATGATCTCCTCGCTCTCCTCTTCCGCGTCGCCGGTAAAGAGAAAGCTCGTCTCCCCATAGACCAGGCGGATCACGGCAGAGTAGTTGTTGGCCTCCTCCCAGTCCGCGTCTACTGTGGGAGACATTACCTGGAACAGAGAGCCCGCCGGAGATTCTATGGCCGCGTCCTCATGTAACGGGATAATGGCTAAGCCCTTTTCATAGGCAGCGTCCACCAGGGCCTCATAGGCGGCGGTGGTGGGGGTCTTATCGTCTGGCAGCCGGGGCATGTAGAGGGCGTCCACTTCAAAGCGCTGGACGATGCGGGCCATACACCCCATGTGGTCCGTGTGGGGGTGGGAACAGACCAGAGCGTCAATCCGCTGGACTCCCAGATCTTTTAGATAATCCGTGAGGCCGTCAGCATACTGATACTCGCCGGTATCGATCAGTACGTTGAAGTAACCGCCCTCCCCCGGGATGCGGATCAGCTGGCTATCTCCCTGGCCTACGTCCAAGTAATAGACCTCCAGCAGCTGGCCGTTTTGGGCGTCGGCAGGCAGGGGGACAGACTGCACGCCCTCTGGAGAGCTGCCGCCCAGAAGATTCAGACGGTTGGATAGAATCAGTGCAATAATTATAATGACCAGCCCGGCTACTGGACCCAAGGTGTAGGGCCTCCGGCCCTTGCGGGGAATGGAAAAAGGGGATTTTGCCATTGGGGCTTCCTCCTATATTTTTACTCTGTTTATCCTAACACAATCCACGGCGGGTTGCAAGATATTTTTCGCGGCCGCCTCTCTCCGCCCTCCAGTCAAAAAAGGACCGGCCCCCGGGGGCCGG
>JAAWSH010000091.1 GCA_022801475.1 Acutalibacter sp.
GCCAAACTGCTTGGCGGCACAACGGACGGTAGCATTATTTTCTACAATGTATTCCCCTAACTTGGTAGCTCGGTCGTCGATCACATTCATAATTGGACACCTCTTTTTGGGGTCCAATTGGGCACCCCACTTTTCGGTATTCCATATATACGCGGGGCGTGGGGAGAGTATGCGGGCTGGTCTATCCGGATGGGCCTGGAAAATATCGCGGCATGATGGCATGAAATTTGTTCTTGACACAGAGTCCAGGGTCCGCCGGCCTGGAGCATAAGATCAATCTAGGAAAAAATAAGCTTTCCAGCGGAAAAGATTCCCTGGTGGTATCCAGAAAAAATTTCCACTGGAAAGCGGATTTATATGCTTTGGGGCGATGGTCTTACCATAGAATACTTTATAAACGATGAAAGGAAATGGGGGGTGTCAGATTTTAAAGTGCGCACGCGCACTCCTCACACTCAGGAAGCTCGCCCACAATGGGGGCAGGGTCAATGCCCTGGCGGCGGTAATAGTCTGAGACAGCGGCTTTAATGGCCTGCTCGGCCAGTACCGAGCAGTGCACCTTCACCGGAGGCAGGCCGTCCAGGGCCTCCATCACCGCTTTGTTGGTCAGCTTCAAGGCCTCG
This sequence comes from Acutalibacter sp., assembly GCA_022801475.1. Classification (GTDB taxonomy): domain Bacteria; phylum Bacillota; class Clostridia; order Oscillospirales; family Acutalibacteraceae; genus Acutalibacter. Next base: position 624 of record JAAWSH010000091.1, read on the forward strand.
CTGATGGGCTTACCCTTAATCAGCTCGGTGGCCATGCTGCTGGTTGCAATGGCCGCTCCGCACCCAAAGGTCATAAAAGATACATCGGTGATGACCTCGCCCTCTACTTTAATATACATGCGCATAATATCACCGCACTTGGGGTTGCCTACCTCGCCCACGCCGCTAAAGTCCTTCATCTCGCCCACGTTACGGGGATTGGCGAAATGGTCCATTACTTTTTCACTGTATGCCATAGAAAATTATCCTTTCCCTATTGTTTTAGCAGTAAGCTGCCTGTATTTTCGATGCGTCTCTAACTCCGGCCGAAACTCCCTGCACCCCTGAAACATCAGATTAATGGCAAGGGTGGGCAAGCTTAGAATCAGAGCCCGCAAAAAGACTTTACGGAGCCTTGCCCAGGCGGCAGGGAGCATCCGGCGCTTTTTACATATATTTGTCATAATCTACCTTCCCGTTTTGAATGGCGTCCCACAGGGGGGACATATTCCGCAGCCGGTCAATAATCTTTGGCAGCGTCTCCAAAATATAGTCCACGTCCTCCATGGTATTGTAGTCTCCAAAAGAAATGCGTAGGGACCCATGGGCCACCTCGTGGGGCAGGCCGATGGACAGCAGCACATGGCTGGGATCCAAAGAGCCGCTGGTGCAGGCCGAGCCGGAAGAGGCGCTGATGCCCTTCATGTCCAGCATAAGCAGAAGGGACTCCCCTTCCACCCCCTGAAAGCAGAAACTGGCATTGCCAGGCAGGCGGTGGTTCCGGCTGCCGTTTAGGCGGCTGCGCTCAATGCTCAACACCCCATCAATAAGCTTTTCCCGCATGGGGGTTAGCTTGGCAATGCGCTCATTCACTGTGGCGGCGGCGGTCTCCATGGCCTTGGCCAGGCCCACAATTTCCGCCACGTTCTCCGTGCCTCCTCGCCTGGCGCGCTCCTGCGCGCCGCCATCCATAAAGGTGTCCACAGCAAGCCCTGCCCGGATGTACAAGGCGCCGATCCCCTTGGGGGCGTGTATTTTGTGGCCGCTAAGAGAGAGCATGTCAATATTTTGGGCTTTCACATCAATGGGCACATTGCCAATGGCTTGTACCGCGTCGGTGTGGAAGGGTATCCCGTACTTTTTACAGATTTCGCCAATTTCTGGGATAGGCTGAATGGTGCCAATCTCGTTGTTGGCATACATAATGCTGACCAGGGCTGTTTTTTCTGTCAAGACGGCCTCCAGCTCGGCGGGGTCTACCAGACCATCGCTGTGCACAGGCAGGTAGGTAACAGTGAACCCCTCCTTTTCCAAGGCCTGGCAGGTGTGCAGCACCGCATGATGCTCAAAGGCGGAGGTGACAATGTGGTTTTTACCATGTTTTTTCAGCTGGGCCCGGGCGGTGCCTTTAATGGCCCAGTTGTCGCTTTCGGTGCCGCAGCTGGTAAAGTAGATCTCGTTGGGGTTTGCCCCCAGGCACTTGGCCACTGTAGCCCGGGCCTGCTCCAGGGGCACCTTGGCCTTTTGTCCAATGGCGTATAGGCTGGAGGGATTTCCATAGTTTTCCCGGTAAAAGGGCAGCATGGCCGCCAAAACTTCCTCAGAAACAGCGGTGGTTGCGGCGTTGTCCGCATAGACGTTTCTTACCGCGTTGTCCATATTATTAAGACTTCCTTTCGATTCAGTTGAGGGGTATTTTTCCCCGGCAAGATAAATATATACCAATTTAGTATACTTTGTCAAGAGGAAGAAACAAAGAACGCGAGGATTTTTTAGGAAAAGGTGGAATAAACTGGAGGAAGAGGGCCGAAACTATTTGGACAAACGGGAGGATAGCTTTTTTGCCCGGCGGTGGAAGAAAACCGCCAGCGCACCGCTGGCCCCAATGCCGACCCCAAAGGGAACCGCCAGGAAAAAGGCAACAGAGGGCGGCGCACTGTAGCCGGCGTACTGCCCGCCCCACTGTAGGGCGCAGTAGTTGTAGGCCACAGCCGCGCACATCCAACAGGAGAGCAGAACGGTTAGAGCGGCGAAAAGGTTGCGCAGAATTTTGCGGGTTTTCATAGCGGGGAGCCTCCTTTTATTAAAGAATAGATTTTAGATAAACGCGGTTGAAATCCGGCTTTGCCAGGTACTGGTGGATTCTGTTAACTATATTATACAGAAAGTGAAGATTCTTAGTCAAGGAGTTTTGGCCAATGAAAGGAAATCGTAAGGGATGCGGCGCCTGGACGCCAGCTTTCGGGAGGCGGCCAAAGGGAAGGGCGTTTCTTTTGAAAAAGTAAACAAACTTTTTTTGCTTTCCTTGCGGGAACTTGGGCCGTCTGGCAATGTACTTTGGACACGCCCAGCGTTTCCCTGGGGTTGACAGACCTGCCAGGAAATAGTAAAATAAAGTGTATCTATCTCTTTCGTGAACTTTTAACTTTGGCTGAACGCGGCGGACGCCGCTTTTATTTATAATTTCTATTATTACTGTTTTAGCGCGGCCAAAAGACGGCCGGAACCGGGGCGCTCCCGGGCTTGCAAAATTAAGGAGGAAGATCAGTGGCAGGCAATGAAAAAAAGAATAGTAGATTTCGCCGGCAGCCCGGCAGGGAGAGGCCCCAGGACCAGACCCTAAGCGGCGCGGCGGACGCTCCCCGCATTGGGAAAATAGCGGGGCCTAAGACCCCTGTGGAAAAATCGGGAGGAGGGGCCCAGCAGGGACAGGTCCAGCGCCGGCAGAGAAAACAAAAGCCAGGGCAAAAGCCCAAATCTCCGGCCCCAAAAAAGCAGCCCCCCCAGGGAGGCAAGCGTCAGGTAATGGGCACAGCGCCCATTACCGCAGCACAGCGGGCCGCCCAGCAGGCCGCCCAGGCGGCCCCCCAGCAAAAACGGGGCAGGGGCCGGCCGAAAAAGTCCCAGAAGCCGCCTATTAAGGCGTATTTCTTGGGCGGGCTCAATGAAATCGGCAAAAACTTTACCCTGTACGAGTGCCAGGAGGACATGATCATCGTGGACTGCGGCCTGGCTTTCCCTGATGAGGAGATGCTGGGTGTGGACCTGGTGATACCGGACTTTACCTTTGTGGAAAAGAACCGGGAACGTATCCGGGGGGTGGTGATTACCCACGGCCACGAGGACCACATTGGCGCAGTGCCTTATCTGCTGAAAAAGCTGAACGTGCCTGTGTACGGCACTGCCCTGACCATTGGGCTGATTGAGAGCAAGCTCAAGGAGCACGGCCTCACCTCTTCGGCCCGGCTGAACGTGACTCCCCCGGGGTCCCATATCCGCCTGGGGTGCATGGAGGTGGAACTCATTCACGTGAACCATTCCATTGCCGACTCGGTCTCTCTGGCCATCCACAGCCCGGCGGGGGTTATTGTGCACACCGGAGACTTTAAAATCGACTTTACTCCCGCAGAGGGGAAGATGATCGACCTGGCCCGGTTTGCCGAGCTGGGACAGCAGGGGGTGCTGGCCCTTTTGGCGGACTCTACTAATGCCGAGCGTCCGGGCTATACCCAAACCGAGCAGCGGGTGAACGACTCGCTGGACTCGCTATTTATGAAGGCCCAGGGCAAGCGCATCATTGTGGCCACCTTTGCCTCCAGCATCAGCCGGGTGCAGATGATTATCAACTGTGCGGTAAAGTATGGCCGAAAGGTAGCTCTTTCCGGCCGCAGCATGGTAAATGTTATGGGCATTGCCGGGGAGCTGGGCTACCTGAACATCCCAGACGGGGTGCTCATAGACCTGAACCTGATCAACCGCTACGAGCCTGGCCAGCTGGTGCTGATTACCACCGGCAGCCAGGGGGAGCCCATGTCCGCCCTGACCCGCATGGCTTTTTCCGACCACCGGCAGGTGGCCATTGGTCCGGGGGACTTTATCATCCTTTCGGCCCGGCCCATACCCGGCAACGAAAAGACTGTGGGCGCGGTGGTGGACGAACTGCTGAAGCAGGGGTGTACGGTGATCTATGAATCCATGTACGAGGTGCATGTCTCGGGCCACGCCTGCCAGGAGGAGCTGAAGCTAATACAGGGCCTGACCAAGCCCAAGTTCTTTGTGCCTGTGCACGGCGAACAGAAGCACCTGCAAAAGCATGCGGGGCTCTCTATGGCCATGGGGATGCCCAGGGAGAACATCTTTATTGGCAATATCGGCAACGTGCTGGAACTGCACGAGGACCACATGCGTCAGCTGGGGGACGTGCCGGCGGGCAGCGTGATGGTAGACGGCCTGGGCGTGGGCGACGTGGGCAGTGTGGTGCTGCGGGACCGCAAGCACCTGGCCGAGGACGGGCTCATCGTGGCGGTGTGTTCCATCGAGGCCTCCACCGGGCACGTGGTGGCCGGGCCGGACATTGTGTCCAGGGGCTTTGTGTACGTGCGGGAGTCGGAGGCCTTGATGGGCGAGGCGAAGAAGCTGGTTTATAACACCCTGGAGGAATGCGCTAACCGCAAGGTGCGGGACTGGAGCGGGGTAAAGCAGAACGTAAAGGACGAGCTGTCCAGGTTTTTGTACCGCAAGACCCAGCGTAACCCCATGATACTGCCCATCATCATGGAGGTATAGCGGAAAAGGCGCGGAACGCGCCAGGGGTCAAGGGAGAAATTGTAGAGGGTTGGGGGCAAAGCCGGCAGGGTCTTGAAAGCCGGCGGCTCAACCCTGCTATAACATAGATAGAAAGGCCTCGGCCCACGCCCGTATGGGTAGAGGAGCCTTTGCCCAAGAGATGTAAGGACAGCCCGATAGTTCGCAGCGAGGAAGTGAGGACGTGCGCAGAAAAAAGGTGTGGGTAACGTCGCCCCTAATGTATCTCATGGCGGTGGCTCTGCTGGCTATGGCTATAGCCAGCTACCCCTATAACAGAATTATATTTATTGTGGAGTGCACCGTGGCCGGCCTGTGCGCCCTGGCGGTGGCGGTTTCTGGGCTCATTTACCGGCAGAACGTGGCAACCACTGTGAAAGCGGCGGGCCGGGTCCTCTCTGCCGAAGAGGAGGAGGACCTGCAAGAGTTCGCCCTGCCGGTGGCCGTGGTGGCCCCCGCCGGAGATGTGGTGTGGGCCAACCAAGCCTTTGTGGAGTCTTTGGGCCGGGGGAAGCCTGTGCTGGGGGAGGATGTGCTGAAGTATGTGTACCCCAAGACGTTCCGCCAAGTGATGGAGGAAAAGGGCGCGGCCGTGTCCCACGGGGGAAAAGAGTACACGGTGTATGGGGCCAAGGCCCAGCGGGGATATGTGCTCTATTTTGTGGACGATACCTATTTTAAGTCCATAAGCCGGGAGTACCGGGAGCGCCGGCCTGTGGTGTGTCTGGCGGTGTTTGACAACCGGGAGGAGATGGCCCGGGACGGCCTGGGTGGCGAAGAGTCCCGCATGACGGCCGAGGTGGAGGCTGTGCTGCGGGGCTGGGTGCTGGAGGAGCTGGGCGGATTTATCCGCAAGCTTTCTAATGGCCGCTATCTGCTGGTGACAGACGACGCCCATATTGAAGAGGCTAAGCAGAAGCGCTTTCGGGTGTTGGACCGGGTACGGGAGATAAAAAACAGCAAAAACAATATGAGCGCCACAATATCTATTGGTGTGGGCCGGGGCGCCGCCACTGTGGCCGAAAGCGAGCGCTGGGCCCGCCAAGCCATGGACATGGCCCTGGGCCGGGGCGGCGACCAGGTGGCAGTGATGCAGGGGGGCGATACATACGAGTTTTTCGGCGGCCTTTCCAAGGGCGTGGAAAAGCGGGATAAGGTACGCACCCGGGTGATTGCCGCCACCTTGACCGACCACGTGATGGCCAGCGACCGGGTGTTTATTATGGGCCACGCCAACTCGGACCTGGACAGCGTGGGCTCTGCGGTGGGGATGTGGGCGGCTATCTATAAGGGCCTGGAAAAGTATGCCAATATTGTGATCAACCGGGGCCAGACCCTGGCGGCCTCTTTGGTGGATATGGTGGAAGAGGCCTATCCCCAGGACCAGGTGTTTATCAGTCCCTTTGAAGCCCTACAGCTGGCCACCGAGCGCTCCCTTTTAATCGTGGTGGACACCCATTCGGTAAATTATGTGGAGAACCGGGAGATTTTGGACCAGGTGCCCCGGGTGGTGGTTATTGACCATCACAGGATGATGGTGAGCCACATTAAAAACGCGCTGATCTTTTATCACGAGCCCTATGCCAGCTCGGCTTCTGAAATGGTGACAGAGCTGGTGCAGTATATCAAATC
>JAAWSH010000092.1 GCA_022801475.1 Acutalibacter sp.
TCTGTTGTGCTTTCGGTTGTTTCGTCTGTCGTTTCTTCCGTTGCATTTGTGCAGTATTAATATTTTTCTCATTGCAACAGACGCTATTCGCCCCAGTCAGTGCCTGCGAGAGGTACTATATGCCGTGTGTCTGCCAGGGGCGCTGCTGGCTCTGGTATTTCCAGGCTGGGCCTATCTGCCCTTGGCCAACGCTCTGTGCATTCATAGCTTTACCACCCATATTTTGCTGTTATTATATCCAGTTCTACTGCTTTGCGGAGGATTTTCGCCCTGCTTTCAGCGGCTGGCAAAAGTGCTGCCGGCCGCTTTTTTAGTGGCAGTAGGAATCTACTTTTTTAACCAGGCGTTTGGAACCAATTTTATGTTTCTGGCCCGGGCCGGAGAAAACAACCCTCTGGCTTGGTTCGAGAGCTGGCTGGGTAGTCCAGGATATTTGCTGGGAATTCCGCTAATCGCGGGAGTTCTATGGACCGTGATGTACTGTGGTCCGCTTGTCATTCGGCGAAGAAGAGGCAGCTGAACCGTCAGCCGGCAAAATAGAAAGCTGCTCAAATGTTTTGTCCAGCGCGGCGCACAAAATTAGAGCCAGCTTGGCGGTGGGGGAGACCCTCTCCAGAAGTCCCCGCGCTACGCGAATAGGTCCCAGTCGCAGGCAGTTGCAGCCAACTGGGCTAGTTGCTCCAGTCCAGCCGCGTCCTCAGGGGTGAAACGGGCTAGCGTGGGACTGTCTATGTCCAGCACGCCCACCACCCGGTTCTCATATAGCAGTGGCGCGACAATTTCCGAACGGCTGGAGCTATCACAGGCGATGTGTCCGGAGAAGGAGTGCACATCTGGCACTACTAGGACCTTCCCTTGAGCGGCAGCCGAGCCACAAACACCCTTCCCCCAGGGAATACGGATGCAGGCTGGTTTGCCCTGAAAAGGGCCCAAAAGCAGCTCCTCCTTCACGGTAAGGTAAAACCCCGCCCAGTTGATACCGTCCATGTGCTCCCAAAGCAATGCGGAAAGATTGGCTAGGTTCGGCACTGGATGGCGTTCGTTCTCCACTAAGGCGGCAGCCTGGGTTAACAGAAGAGGATAATTCATAAAAATCTCCTTAAAGGCTTTTTTTGATAATGTCATACAGCACGGGCTTCATGTTGTCCAGAGTGTCGGGACTATGCTCAATAACGCATCCATAACAGACGCTGATACACATACTGACAATAGCGGTCAGCCGCTGGTAGAGCTCTCGTTCGTTCCGGCCTGCCATTTCTGGACAAGCTCGAATTACATGAAATACTTTGGCAAATAGAGCGGGCGGCTCTCCGCTATCTAGTTGGTCGATGCTGGGCCAGCGTAGGCTGTGGCGGATAAGCCGCAGCAAGAAAGAGTTGCGGCGCAGGTACTCAATGATGTAGTCCACAAGAGCAAGCTCCTTTTGGCTAAAAGGAGCTTGTCCCAATTTGCTAACCTCTGCTAAGGCTTCGTCAAAGATGTGTTCGCTGATGCGCCACATGAGAGCCTGCAAAATGGCGTCCTTGTCGGAAAAATACAAATAGAAGGTACCCTTTGCCACCTTTGCGCGATGGACAATACTGTCAATGCTGGTCTTGTTCAGTCCCTGCTCTAAAAACAGGTCGTATGCGGCGTCCAACAGGGCCTGGCGCTTTTGCTGTTTATTTTCCTGCACTTTTCCCATGGTATCGCTCTCTTCCAGTTTTTTTCTATTATAACGCAGGTTTGTCCTTAGCGCAAGAGATAGATTTGACTTTTAGTCATTTTCGAAAATTTGTGAAAATGTGTCACATTATACAAAAATTACTATGAAAAGTCGTATTTGCTGCTTGACAAGAAATGGAACAGCATATAAACTAAAAATATGTATATGAGGGTGTTGCATTTGGTAATTGTTGACGGGTTTCTACTCTGTTTGAAAAGCAATATTCATATTAACTTCGACAGCATTCCATTCCGTTAATCCAAGCAGAAGCGCCTTGTAGGCCAACCGTCATTTTTTGCCATTTTCGCAGATTAGAGGATGCCCGGAAGCTGTGTTGAATGAGATTAGCTTTAAAATGTTCGTGAATGTGAAAGTAAGGAGGACTGGGCATGAAAGACAGAACCACCACAGAGAAGGTGCCAAAGCTTGGGGCCAAGATAAAGTTAACGATATTATTGATTCTTGTGATGGTCGTTGCTTTGTTTCAGGGTACGGTCAGACCAATGGACTTGGAGCCTCTTGCCGTTATAGACCCGGAAGGGAAAAGACTGCTTTTATTTGACTGCTCAGAGGACAAGTTTTTTCTGGCTTTTCAAGAGGGAGATGGGGCCACTGTATTCGGATCGGACCGGCTATCCGACCCTTTACAGCTAACAGACTCTCCCAGGGAGCTCGCGGTTTCTGGCGGAAGGCTATGGGTGCTGAATGCTGGCGATGGTCTACAAACTTTGACTCCTTTTGACGCGGGTCTGGATATGGACGCTGCCACGGAATATACCCAGTTTTTTCTTGCGCCGCTGGGAAGTGAAGAGCAATGCGCGTTTTCTTCCAGCGGTGAATTGTACATAGCGGTACAGGAGGGGTACTTTACTACCTATTACCCAGAGGATGAGACCGGCGTGGAAAGCTCTTTGGACTGTATAGACTATCTGGCGGTTAGTCCTGGGGGATGGATTTATTCTTATTCTAACCAGACTCTTTGCCGTTGGAAAAGTGGACAGGAAGAGGGAATGGAACGCTATTCTTGCCTAAGTCCGGTAAAGCTCTTGGGCGATGAGGCCTTTGTGGATGAAAGCGGTTCGGTCTGTCTGCTGAAAGAAGGAGAGATAGTTCCTGTTCTCAACGGTGCAGCGGTGGACCCGAACTTCTGCTGGGGCGGAGAAGAAGGCTTTTACCTTTCTGACGGGAACAGTACGGTTTGGAAGTACTCCTGGGAAGGAGAACAGGAGGAAGCCTGTGCGGTAAACGGCCGGGTGATCGCAGTGGCGGGCCCCTATATCTTGACCATGGAAAACGGGATGCTTCAGGTACTGGAGGGGGTATTTTCTCCTATAGAGGAGGTACCCAGCCCACCAGCTACAGTAGAGCCTGCACCCACTACGGATCCAATCCCCACCGTGGAGCCTGAGCCCAGCACAGATCCTACGCCTACCGATGAGCCTACGGAAGAACCTTCTCCCAGTGCGGGACCTTCTCTGGAACCCAGCCCTACCCCTGATGATGAACAACCTAACCCAGATATTCTTGCAAACGCCAGAGAGCCTCGCATTGACGGGAATTTCCTGATGCTGCCCAGTGGTTCTACACTGACCCAGGTCCGGGAGCTCTGCGGCCCAGAGCCGGTTTTGGTCTATACCGACGGGGAGGCTCTGGTAACCGGCGGTAAGATGAAAACCGGTATGATGGTAGAAAACAGCATTACAGGCCAGCGGCTACAAATTGCCATATTTGGAGACTGCGATGGCTCTGGCCAGGTGGATCGGGAGGACGTTCTTTTGGCGCAGAGGTGCTTTTTAGGCGCGACTACTTTCCGAACACAGGCGCACTGGGAGGCGGCGGATGTGGACAATGATGGCGAGCTTAGGCTGGTAGATCTGCTCTTAATTGTCCGGCTGGCTGAAAAAGATGATAATCTATAACAAAAAAGGCCGCAGATGTTTTATAAAAGCATTCTGCGGCCTTTTCATTATTCGGGCTTTTTGGCGGTATAACCGGCGGCGATTTCTGGCTTGTTTTCCATACTGTCTTCCTGGGTAATGGGGCGAATAACCCGGCAGGGATTCCCAGCGGCAAAGCTGTGGGCCGGTATATCCCGGGTGACCACGCTTCCAGCGCCGATTACACAGCCATCTCCAATCGTTACCCCAGGACATACCACCACGTTGGCGCCAAACCAGCAGTCGCTGCCCACGACCACGGGCTTGGCATAGCATAAGCGCTTGGGCTCGCCGGCACTGTTGTAGAGTACTTTTCTTTCCTCTGGAAGCAGAGGGTGAATAGGGGTGACAATTGTGACGTTGGGACCAAAATTGCAGTCGTTCCCAATGGTCACCGAAGCGTCGTCCTGGATGGTCAGGTTGAAATTGCCAAAAAATCGTTTTCCAATATGTGTATGTATGCCATAGTGAAAGGCAATAGGCCCCTGAATAAAGGAGCCCTCTCCCATTTCTCCCACCAGCTCCTTTAGAATTTCCGCCCGCTTTTCGGTTTCATCCTCAAAGGTAGCGTTGTACTGGGTATTTAGGTTATGGGCTTTCAGCTTAATGGCCCGCAGCTCTGGGTCACCGGGACAAAACAGGACTCCGGCAAAAATTTTTGCTTCTTCATTTGTCATAAGTACGGCCTCCTTTATCCTCATTTTACTGCAATGTCAGCTAAAAAGCAAGATGGAGTATAAAAAGACAGCGTCCAAGCTCAAACTTACCCCAATTTTTCTTGCAAGCAAGCGGGATAACTGCTATAATGAATCATAAAAATCGTAAATTTTGAATAGAGGAGGACAATATGTACCAGGTGCAATATGGGAGAAGTCTTTTGGGCGGACGAGTTAATATACCTCCCAGTAAAAGTGCCGCCCACCGGGCGCTTCTCTGTGCGGCCTTGGCCGGGGGAAAAAGCAGACTGGGCAATATGGCGGCCAGCGAAGACGTCTCTGCCACCATGGAGGCAATGCGGGCACTGGGCGCTCATGCCAACTTTGACCTGGCCGCTAAAGAGGTAGTGGTAGAGCCTGGGGCGTCTGTCTTGGGGGGCGAGGTCGATTGCAGGGAATCAGGTTCTTTGCTGCGGTTTATCATCCCCGTTGCCGCCGCGCTGGGAGGGAAATGGCGGTTCACTGGCCGGGGACGTTTGCCGGAGAGACCTATTGGCGTATATGCGGACCTGCTGCCAGCGCATGGCGTGACATTTCGCACCCAGGGCGGACTTCCTCTGGAAATAGAGGGCCAACTGGCCCCAGGGGCTTTCGCGCTGCCAGGAAATATCAGCTCGCAGTTTGTAACAGGGCTGCTTTTTGCCCTGCCACTGCTTTCTGGGGACAGTGAAGTGTCCCTTACTTCGCCTCTGGAGTCCAGTGGATATGTGGATATGACCCTTTCCGTTCTGAAGGATTTCGGTATTACGGTGACGCCCACTGCCCAGGGCTGGCGAGTCCCGGGGAGACAGAAATACTTGCCCAGGGAGTACACGGTGGAGGGCGATTGGTCTCAGGCGGCGTTTTTCCTGAATCTGGCGGCCCTCTCACCCACTGGGGCAAGGCTAGAGATCGCTGGCCTATCCCCCCACTCTTTACAGGGCGATAGGGCTTGTGTGGAGGTATTCGGTGGCTTTGGGTTAGACCTACATTGGGAGGACGGCTGCTTAGTAGCACAAAATAAGCAGTTTGCTCAGCCTTTTAGTGGGCTGCGGGGACAGGAGATTGATGTATCACAGATCACCGACATGGTACCGGCCGCATCTGTCTGTGCGGCCCTAAGCCAGGGAGAGACCCGCATGATCAATGCCGGCCGGCTGCGCCTAAAGGAGAGCGACCGATTGGCCGCTATGGAGGAGGCCATTAACGCCCTGGGAGGGCATGCGTTCTCTACAGAGGACCAGCTGGTGGTCCAAGGGGTCGAGAACTTTTCCGGCGGGGTGGCTAAGGGCTGCAACGACCACCGGGTGGTAATGGCCCTGGCAGCAGCGGGCCTACGGAGCACAGGGCCGGTCCGGGTGACCGACGCCTGGAGTATCCAGAAAACCTACCCGAATTTTTATGAGGATTTACGTCAAATAGGAGGCGAGGCGAATGTCATCCACCTGGGGTGAAAGAATTAAGATGTCCATTTTCGGCGGCAGCCATACCGCGGCCATTGGGGTCAACTTGGATGGCCTTCCTGCCGGAGAAGCGGTGGACTGGGAGCAAGTTCTGGTGCAGATGTCCCGTCGTGCGCCGGGACAAGACCCTACCGCTACCGCCCGCCGGGAGACCGACCAGCCGAAAGTGCTCTGCGGCCTATTAGACGGTGTGACCACGGGCGCGCCTCTGTGCGCCATCATTGAAAATACCAACCAGCGCTCTAAAGACTACAGCCAGTTAAAGGTGCTGCCTCGCCCTGGTCATGCGGACTACACAGCCTTTATAAAATACGGTGGGCACAACGATGTTCGCGGGGGCGGGCACTTCTCCGGAAGGTTGACCGCGCCCCTGGTCTTTGCCGGGGCAGTAGCCCGGCAAATGCTGGTCCGGCGTGGGATTCTGGTAGCATCTCATGTCTCCCGGGTGGGCAGGGTAGCGGACCAGTCTTTTGACCCAGTGGAGCCCGCTCCCCAGCTGCTGGAGCGACTGAGTAGAGAATACTTTCCAGTGATTGACCCAAGGGCTAAAGAGACCATGCGGGAGGAGATCCAGCGGGCCCGGTTACAGGCAGACAGCGTAGGTGGTGTGGTAGAGTGTGTTGTGACCGGCTTGCCGGTGGGGGTGGGAAATCCTATGTTCAGCGGGACGGAAAATCTGATCGCATCCCTTGTATTCGGTATCCCGGCTGTAAAGGGAGTGGAGTTTGGCGCCGGCTTTTCCGTGGCGGAGCTGCTGGGCAGCCAGAATAATGACTCCATGTTTCTATCTTGTGATAAAATCAAGACCCGCACCAACCACGCGGGGGGCATTTTAGGAGGCATTACCAATGGGATGCCCATAATTTTCCGGGCAGCGTTCAAGCCAACGCCCTCCATTGGCAGAGAACAGGACACGATAAATTTGACCTCTATGACCCCAAGTAAGCTGACTATTACCGGCCGGCATGACCCCTGTATTGT
>JAAWSH010000093.1 GCA_022801475.1 Acutalibacter sp.
AGGTCTCCGGGCTGGGCGTGGTCCATTACATAGCTGGCAATTTCGTCAAAGCTCTGGAACCAGCGGCTGCCAGGCACTTTTGCCGCCAGGTCGCTGGTGTGGATGTTATAGGTGTTTTCCTCCCGCACGGCCAGAATCTCCGTCATCACCAGGTGGTCGGGGATGGACAGGGCCTGGGCGAAATCCTCCAAAAAGGTGTAGGTGCGGGAAAAGGTGTGGGGCTGGAACACGGCCCAAACCTGCCGGTAGCCCATTTTCATGGCAGAGGAGAGCACGGCCTTCAGCTCGGTGGGGTGGTGGGCAAAGTCGTCCGCCACGGTAACGCCGCCGAACTTACCCAGCATTTCAAAGCGCCTGTGCACGCCGGTAAAAGCCTGAAGGGAGCGGCAGATACTTTCCGGGCTGATTCCCAATGAGTGGGCGGCGGCGGCGGCGGCCAGGGCGTTGAGCAAGTTGTGCTTGCCGGGCACCGAAAGGTTTACCCGGCCCAGGGATGTGCCCCGGTGCGTCAAGGTGAAGTCCTCACAGGCGGTGGGTTCTTCGTTGAGCTGGGTGGGGTAATAATCACAGGAGGGGTCCATGCCGAAGGTGATGATCTCCTTGCCCGCCTGCCCGGACACCGCCGCAAGGGCCTGGGGGTCTCCGCCGTTGACCACCAGCCGCCCGCTGGTCTGGCTGGCAAACTGGGTAAAAGACTTGACAATATTATCCATGTTTTTAAAATAGTCCAGGTGGTCGGCCTCAATATTTAAAATAAGGGATACGGCGGGATGCAGAAGTAAAAAGGTGTCCACATACTCGCAGGCTTCGCAGACAATGGTGCCGCTTTGGCCAGCCCGGCCGTTGCCGCCGATGAGAGGCAGTTTTCCGCCGATAATGGCGCTGGGGTCCGCGCCGGCTTCCACCAGAATTTGAGTGAGCATGGCGGTAGTGGTGGTTTTGCCGTGGGTGCCGGAAACAGCCACCAGCTGGGGGTATTGGTCCGTGAGCATCCCTAAAACAGCGGCGCGCTCTAAAGTGGGAACGCCCTTTTCCCGGGCGGCTGCCAGCTCGGGGTTGTCGGGCTTACAGGCAGCGGTGTAAACCACGGCTTGGGCGTCGCCGATATTTTCTGGGCGGTGGCCCATATGCACCGGGATACCATAGCTTTTTATGCGGTCCAGGGTGTCGGACTCGTTTTGGTCCGAGCCGGTAATGGCGTAGCCCTTGTGCAGCAGAATTTCTGCCATAGGGCACATGCCCGAGCCGCCAATGCCTACAAAGTGAAGGCGGTGGACAGTATCTAAAAAATTCGGATTGCTTTGCATAGCGAACTCCCTTTCAAAAGACAGTAATACCTATATTATATTGCATAACAGGCGCAAAATAAAGGGCTTTCTGAAAAAACTTTGGAGAGAGGTCTGATACGCGGCGTTCCTGCTGCCAGGTTTTTGGCGGCATACCGTAAATATGCACAAATTATAATCGGTATTTTAATATCGATATACGTTTTTGCCTCTTCCCTTTTCCGCGGAAATGTGCTATATTATATGTAGTAAGAGGATAAGGCCAGAAAACACAGAAAAGAGGTGATAAAAAATGCCAGACCGGTGTGTTTCCAAACAGACCCTGCAAAGGCTGCCGGCGTACCTGAATTTTCTCAAAGGGGCCTCAAAGACCCTGGGCAAGCATGTGTCCGCCACAACCATTGCCGAGGCTTTGGGCATCAACGACGTGGTGGTGCGCAAGGACCTGGCGGCGGTAAGCAGCCTGGGCAGGCCAAAGGTGGGCTATGTCCGCGCGGAGCTGATTGACGAGCTGGAACGCTTTTTGGGCTATGACAATACCCAAGACGCCATTTTGGTGGGCGCGGGAAAGCTGGGCCAGGCGCTGCTCTCATACAGCGGCTTCCCCCAGTACGGGCTGAACATTCTGGCGGGTTTTGACGCGGACCCCAGGCTTGCGGACACAGAGGTGGCCGGGAAAAAGATTTTGCCAATGGAACGAATGTCCGGCCTCTGTCACAGGGTGGGGGTGCACATCGGTATTATCACGGTGCCGGGGGAGCACGCCCAGCAGGTGTGCGACCAGCTGATAGAAAGCGGCATTTTGGCGGTGTGGAATTTCGCCAACGCCCACCTGAACGTGCCGGAAGGCATACTGGTGCAAAACGAGAATATGGCGGTATCGCTGGCGCTCCTTTCCAACCACCTGAGAGAACGATTCAGCACAAAATAAACAGCAAAGGATGGGCAATTTCATGGAAACAAATTATGAGATCGTGGAAAACGTGGAAACCTTTGAAAAAATGCTGGCCCGTGTGCGCGAGGCGCAGAAAGTTTACGCCACCTACACCCAGCAGCAGGTGGACGAGATTTTCCGCGCGGCGGCAATGGCCGCGAACTTGCAGCGTATTCCCCTGGCCAGACAGGCCGTGGAAGAGACCGGCATGGGCGTTGTGGAGGACAAGGTCATTAAAAACCACTATGCCGCCGAGTATATCTATAACACCTATAAGAATACCAAAACCTGCGGGGTTATTGAAGAGGACGCGGCCTTTGGCATTCGGAAAATTGCCGAGCCTATCGGCGTAATCGCCGCCGTTATCCCCACCACAAACCCCACCTCTACCGCTATCTTTAAGACCCTGCTGGCCCTAAAGACCCGCAACGGCATTATTATTAGTCCTCATCCCCGGGCAAAGAAGTGCACCATTGCCGCGGCCAAGGTTGTGCTGGACGCGGCCGTAAAGGCCGGCGCGCCTGCGGGCCTGTTTGGCTGGATTGACGCCCCCTCTTTGGAGCTGACCAACCTGGTTATGGCCGAGGCGGACATCATCCTGGCCACCGGCGGCCCCGGCATGGTAAAGTCCGCTTACTCTTCCGGCACCCCGGCCCTGGGCGTGGGCGCGGGCAACGTGCCCGCCATTATCGACGAGACCGCGGACCCCATTCTGGCCGTGAACTCCATTATCCACTCCAAGACCTTTGACAACGGTATGATCTGCGCCTCCGAGCAGTCCGTTATTACCCTGGACCCCCTGTACGACGCGGTAAAGGCCGAGTTTGTCAAGCGCGGCTGCCATATTCTCTCTAAGTCCGAGCTGAACAAGGTGCGCAAGACCATTATCATCAACGGCGCTTTGAACGCCAAGATTGTGGGCCAGTCCGCCTTTAAGATCGCCCAGCTGGCCGGGGTTACCGTGCCCGAGACCACTAAGATCCTGATTGGCGAGGTAGAGAGCGTGGAGCTTTCCGAAGAGTTCGCCCACGAGAAGCTGTCTCCTGTGCTGGCCATGTACCGGGCCAAGAACTTTGAGGACGCTATCCAGAAAGCGGAGCGCCTTATTGAGGACGGCGGCTACGGCCACACCGCTTCTTTGTATATCCATCCGGCCCAGAAGGAAAAGCTCTTGCAGCATCAGCTGGCCATGAAAACCTGCCGCATCCTGGTAAACACCCCCTCCTCTTTCGGCGGCATTGGCGACCTGTACAACTTCAAGCTGGCCCCCTCGCTGACCCTGGGCTGCGGCTCTTGGGGTGGAAACTCCGTTTCCGAGAACGTGGGCGTCAAGCATCTTATCAATGTAAAGACCGTGGCCGAGAGGAGAGAAAACATGCTGTGGTTCCGTGTGCCTGAGAAGGTATATTTCAAGAAGGGCTGCATGCCCGTGGCCCTGGAAGAGCTGAAAACCGAGTATAATAAGAAGAAGGCCTTTATTGTTACCGACTCCTTCCTATACAAAAACGGCTACACCAAGCCCCTTACCGATAAACTGGATGAGCTGGGCATTCAGTACGCGATTTTCGGCGACGTGGCCCCAGACCCCACCCTGGCCTGCGCCCATGAAGGCGTGAAGCAGCTGCGCAGCTTTGAGCCCGACGTGATCATTGCCCTGGGCGGCGGTTCTCCCATGGACGCGGCCAAGATCATGTGGGTGCTGTACGAGCATCCCGACGCGGATTTCCAGTCCATGAGCATGGACTTTATGGACATCCGCAAGCGTATTTACAAGTTCCCCAAGATGGGCCAGAAGGCCATGATGGTGGCCATTCCCACCTCTTCCGGCACGGGTTCCGAGGTGACCCCCTTTGCCATTATCACCGACGAAAAGACCGGCACCAAGTGGCCCTTGGCCGACTATGAGCTGCTGCCCACCATGGCCATTGTAGACGTGGACAACATGATGAGCCAGCCCAAGGGCCTGACCAGCGCCTCTGGTATTGACGCCATGACCCACGCTATTGAGGCCTACGTGTCCATTATGGCCTCCCAGTTTACCGATGGTCTGGCCCTACAGGCTATCAAGGCGGTGTTCCAGTACCTGCCCTCCGCTTATGAGAACGGGGCCAACGACCCCATTGCCCGTGAGAAGATGGGCGAGGCCAGCTGCATTGCCGGTATGGCTTTTGCCAACGCTTTCCTGGGCTTGAACCACTCTATGGCCCACAAGCTGGGCGCCTACCACCACCTGCCCCACGGCGTGGCCAACGCGGTAATTTTGACCGACGTCATCCGCTATAACGCCGCCGAGGTCCCCACCAAGATGGGCACCTTCTCCCAGTACCAGTATCCCCATGCCAAGGCCCGCTACGCGGAGATTGCCCGGGCCTGCGGCCTGCCCGGCAATAACGACGACGAGCTGCTGGAGAGCCTGATTGCCGCCCTGGAGGAGCTGAAGGAGAAGATTGGCATTAAAAAGACCATCAAAGATTACGGCGTAGATGAGAAGTACTTCCTGGATACCCTGGACGAGATGGTGGAAAACGCCTTTAACGACCAGTGCACAGGCGCCAACCCCCGTTATCCGCTGATGAGTGAGATCAAAGAGATTTATCTGAAGTGCTATTACGGCAAATAATTTAGGGAGGAGCATTCACAATGACTTTGGAAAATGCAAGAATTATAGCGGCACGTACCTCCAAAACCGTTTATCGGGAAGATAATAAGGTAATCAAGGTTTTTGACGAGGGGTATTCTAAGGCGGACATTTTGAACGAGGCCCTAAACATTGCCCGCGTGGAAGAGACCGGCATACCGATGCCCCATGTGCAAGCCGTAGAGATGGTAGATGGCAAGTGGGCCATTGTCACAGACTATATTGAGGGCAAAACCCTGGACCAGCTGATGAAGGAAAATCCGGAGAAGAAGCAGGAGTACCTGGAGCGCCTGGTAGAGATCCAGATTGAGCTGCACACCAAGACCGCCCCCATGCTGAACCTGCACTATGACAAGATGCGCCGGAAGATTGCCCAGACCGGCCTGGACGCCACCACCCGGTATGAGCTGGACGCCCGGCTGGACAGCCTGCCCAAGCACCGCAAGCTGTGCCACGGCGACTTTAACCCCAGCAACGTGATTATTAAGCCTGACGGCGGTTACGCGGTTCTGGACTGGGCCCATGCTACCCAGGGCAACGCCAGCGCGGACGTGGCCCGCACCTATCTGCTGTTCTGGCTGAACGGCGACATGGACGGCGCGGAGAAGTACCTGGAGCTCTTCTGCAAAAAGACCGATACCGCCAAGCAGTATGTGCAGAAGTGGCTGCCCATTGTAGCGGCTTCCCAGTCTGTAAAGGGCAAGCCCGAGGAGAAAGAGTTCCTCATGGGCTGGGTCAACGTAGTAGAATACGAATAACCAGCGCAAGCGCTGGACCAGTAGTCGCGGGGGCGTTCGCTCCGGCTCACTTGCCGGTGGAAACCATAAGTTGAGCCAGCGCGGCAGCGTGGACGCCGCGTCCTTTTCGCGGGGGCGCGCAAAGCTACGCGCTGCGGGAGTGGAAACCCTTCGGTGAGCTAACGCGGTTTTTGTGTGCTTCCGTGGGAGTGCGATGCGCGATTCTTTATCGAAAAGATTGCGATTTGGTGAATATTCATTTTGGAAAGGGGGGAGGTCCGTTTGTGGGCTTCCCCTTCTTTCCGATATACATAGAATTGGAATGGATGTGATTTTATGAAAGCCAATTATTTCTTGGGAAATGGCCAGTTTGAGTTGCGTGAGGGAGAGCTGCCCCATCCCGGCCCCGGTGAGGTGCTGGTGAAAAATATGTTCTGCGGCATTTGCGGCACCGACGTGCACATCTCTCATGGAGAGCCGGGCTCCGCCGACGTGACCCCGCCGGTGGTGCTGGGCCATGAGTATTCCGGCGTGGTAGAAGAGCTGGGACCCGGGGTAGAGGCCCTGGCAGTGGGGGACCACGTAACCATTGACCCAAACATCTACTGCGGTCAGTGCGAGTACTGCCGCAACGGCAAAAAGCAGCTATGTCCCTCCATGCAGGCGGTAGGCGTTACCCGGGACGGCGGCTTTGCCCAGTACAGCCTGGCGCCAGCGGCCCAGGCCTTCCGGCTGGACCCAGCGGTAGACTTTAAGGCCGGCGCTATGGCCGAGCCCCTGGCCTGCTGCCTCCACGGCATGGACCTGGCGGCCATCCAGCCGGGACAGACGGTGTGCGTTGTGGGGGGCGGGGCCATTGGTCTGATAATGCTCCAGCTGGCCAAGCTTTCCGGCGCGGCCAAGCTGATTCTTAGCGAGCCTAACCAGGCCCGCCGTCAAGTGGCTCTGGAGCTGGGCGCGGACCTGGCCATTGACCCCACCCAGGAAGAGCAGCGCCGCAAGGCGGAGGGTACCGCCGACGTGGTCATTGAGTGCGTGGGCAACAACCCGGCGGTGGCCAGCGCCTTTGCCTATGCCAATAAGGGCGCGACCATTGTGTTGTTCAGCGTGCCCAAGCCAGAGGCCGAGTTTCCGGTAAAGCTCTTTGATGTCTATAAGAAGGAGCTGACCATTAAGGG
>JAAWSH010000258.1 GCA_022801475.1 Acutalibacter sp.
TGGAGAAGCCACTGGGACGGCCCAGCAGCATAGGATCATCGGAAAGAGAATACTGGGTTTTAGCAATACAGACTGGCATCTTGTCTCCACCTAAAGCTTTGATCTCTTTCAGAGACTTGGCCGCCTGGTTAGTAAAGATCACTCCGTCCGCACCGTAGATATTTTTTGCCACTGCCTGAATCTTCTCTTCCACTGGGGCCTCGTCGGGATAAATCGGGGCAAAATGAGACTCACTGTCCTGGCACTTCTCTATAACATTACAGACCGTCCGAGCCAGGTCCATACCACCTTCGCCGCCTTTGGCAAACACCTCGGAGAGCGCGTAGCTGACGTTCAGCTCCTTGCAGCAGCGGTCGATTACCTCCAGCTCTCTGTCTGTATCTGTACCAAAGCGATTGATAGCCACCACCACGGGTACCCCAAACTTGTGCATATTTTCCACATGGGCTTTTAGGTTGACAATGCCTTTCTCCAACGCCGCAACATTTTCAGCGGAAAGTTCTGCCTTAGGTACGCCACCGTTGTACTTCAGAGCCCGCACTGTAGCTACGACTACCACACAGTCCGGAGCCAGACCCGCCATACGGCACTTAATATCCATAAACTTTTCCGCACCCAAATCCGAACCAAAGCCCGCTTCTGTAATGCAGTAGTCGGCCAACTTCAAAGCCAGCCGGGTGGCCCGCACCGAGTTGCAGCCGTGGGCAATATTGGCGAAGGGCCCGCCGTGCATAACGGCCGGGGTTCCTTCCACGGTCTGCACCAGGTTGGGATTGATTGCGTCTCTCAGCAGTGCGGTCATAGCGCCCTCGGCCTTGATATCCCGGGCATACACTGGCTGTCCCTGGTAATCATAGGCAATAAGAATGTTCCCTAAACGGTTTTTCAGGTCTGGCATGTCTTTAGCCAAGCACAAAATAGCCATGACCTCACTGGCCACGGTAATAATAAAGTTATCTTCCCGGGGTACGCCGTTGATCTTTCCCCCCAAACCCACTACCACGTTGCGCAAAGCACGGTCGTTCATATCTAGGCAGCGTTTGATAAGGATACGACGGGGATCAATGCCAAGAGCATTTCCCTGCTGTAGATGGTTGTCCAGCATAGCACAGCATAGATTATTGGCGGAGGTAATAGCGTGCATATCCCCCGTAAAATGCAGGTTGATGTCCTCCATCGGCAATACCTGAGCATAGCCGCCGCCGGCAGCGCCCCCCTTAATGCCAAATACCGGTCCCAGGGAGGGCTCTCGCAAAGCAATGATAGCGTTTTTCCCAATTTTCGCCATAGCCTGACCTAGACCAGCTGTGGTAGTGGTCTTTCCCTCTCCGGCAGGCGTGGGATTAATGGCGGTTACCAGCACTAGTTTACCATCAGGTTTCCCAGCCAAACGCTCAAAAGCTCCTGCGCCTATTTTGGCCTTGTACTTCCCGTAAAGCTCCAGCTCATCTGCCAAAAGCCCCAACTCTTCCCCTATTTCGGTAATAGGCCTCAGTTTCACACTCTGGGCTATTTCAATATCGCTCTTCATAGACTTGCCTCAACACCTTTCCAGTATTATTTCAGTAATAAATTCGCCTTTCAGATTGAATTCGGGAATCTTCAACCCCGTCATTCAAAATAGGCTTTAACTCTACCCATTATAGAGTATATTCCGCAAATAGTAAAGACCGAATCAAAAAAACTTGCTCTTAAAGACTATACATGGTATAATATGTTGCAAAAGTATTTGTAAAAAACACTTTATGTAAAATATAGAAAATGTAAAGTGTCATATTATTCCCCGGGCTTTTGACTCTCCTTTATCAAATTGCTAAAAGTAAAGAAGAATTACTAATCAAAATTTCTCCGTTAAAAACACACCATTTAAAAATAAGGAATCCCAAAATGTTAAATAGAATGTTTAAAATTGTCTTTGACTATCTAAAACGGGCCGACATCCTCCTCTGGTTACTTTTAACTGCTATTTCCATCTATAGCCTGGTCCTATTGAGAAGTGTCTCTCGGGCCACTGTAGCCGATTATTTTCGTACGCAGCTCCTAGCTATTATTCTAGGCGTGACCGGTGCAATCATCGTTAGTATGATAGATTATGCGGAGATTTCTAATCTCTGGTATCTCATCGCGGGGTTTTGTGTGTTTCTCATGATCTATACTCGGCTTTTTGGCGAACAGATCGTGGGTTCTGGCGGTGTGGACGCCCGGGCTTGGATCAATATTGGCGGAAGGACCTTCCAGTCCTCTGAACTGGTCAAGATTGCCTTTTTGCTTACCTTTGGCAAGCATCTGGATATTCTTAACAAGCGAGGACGGTTAGAGGACCCGATTCAAGTTATCCTACTAAGTGTCCACGCCTTTATACCGATGCTGCTATGTATATGGCAGGGAGATACCGGCGCGGCGGTGGTATTTTTCGCTATGTTCATTATCATGAGTCTCTCGGCCGGGGTACAGCTACGATACTTCATTATTTTGGCCACAATAATCATTATTGCGCTGCCTGTTGCCTGGCAATATTTTATGCCAGAGTACCAAAAGGATCGCTTCGTGGCTGTATTCAACTTGGACGATCCGGACGTGCGCATGAATGAAGGTTATCAACAGTACCAGGGACGCACCTCTATTGGCAGCGGAAAATTCTGGGGGCAGGGCTTGTTTGAGGGCAATCGAGTGAACAGTAATGTCGTAACCTTTCAGCAGAGCGACTTCATCTTCTCAGTCGCTGGCGAAGAACTGGGCTTTGTGGGATGTTCCGCTATTTTAGTTTTACTCTTGCTCTTTATGTTGAAAGTCCTCCATGTGGCCAGGACCTCTCGAGATGACCTGGGCCGCTACATTTGCTTCGGCTTCTTTGGGCTTATCGCCCTACAATCTATTGTAAATATCGGCATGTGTCTGGCCATCCTGCCTGTTATGGGGGTCACCCTCCCCTTTTTTAGCGCTGGTGGTTCCTCCTCTATGTGCCTATACCTGGGTTTTGGCCTGGTGCAGAGCGTACACATGCGACGTAAGGAGATTGATGGTTTACATTTAAAACGAAAAACACCTCTGCGCTTTTCCTATAAGCAGGCTAAATCGGCCCGAGAACTTAAAAAAATGTAGAAAAAAGCCGGATGGGTCTTTTCCCCATCTCGGCTTTTTTATTCATGCGAACATATCGACACCCCGAACGGCAGATTTTCCCATAAGAACAATGATGTCTGGTTGGTTGCAGCCTCCACCACTCTCATCTGTAAGCGCAAAATATCCTTCTCCTCGTAACCAGGAAACAAAGAACTCCAATAAAAAGAACCGGTTGACCACAAATGTGACCAGCCGGTAAGAAATCAAGAAATCAGAAAGAGCGCGGAACGGACCAGGAAGGAGCAGCCCTAATCATCTTTGAAGGAGGTCTATTATCTTTCAAAATAGGAAAAGCACCGTAACTCACCGCCAAATACATGGGGCGGATAGACCACAGCTTACAAGTTAGCTTCCGAGAAATCAAACATCCGCTGGGAAGCACCTGGAAGCCTCCTCGCCCCAGCCGAAAGAGATCGGCTCAATAGACTAAGGCCACAGTCACAGCTATTCACCATCCGAAAGGTCAGGAGTGGGCTCTGCACAGCGAGACGGTAAAGTAAGGCGTTCCATAAAAAAGATCAAACGCTCTTAAATTCCGGAAAAAGAACGTCTAGATCCCGTCCACAAATTCCCGGAACCGGGGAAGCATCCCAATTCTATCCGGTGTATGGGGAGGCATCTGTAAAATATCGTATCCAGGCAGGTTATTGCCCTCTACCAGTACCGGGCCCGTAGGAGTTACCGCTACATCCCAACCCACATAGCGCATTTGGGGCACCACTCCTGCCGCCTCCACGCACATAGCCTTACATTTCTCCCACAGGGGAATTTGAAATCCCTGTATATCCACACCAGTTTGGGGATGTTTCTTATAGGTCTTACGGTCTTTATCATAACCAGGGTATTGCACCAGTCCCGTCTCCATGTCAATAGGGGCAAACATTCCTCCCGAATGCAGGTTGTCCACTGGTCGACCGCCGTTTCCAATACGGATGTGGGCATAGACAATATGGGCTCCACTGTCGTTCAGCACTGTGACAACTCGCAACGTATTGATAGAGCTGGGATTCAGCCGGTCCAGGTCTGGGTGCTGCTGGAGAACCTCCTCCACCACGCCCACATTGTCGGCCATCAGCTTCTGGTACATCTGGACAGGGTTCTTATAATCAGCTGTAAATAGCTTTTCTACACCTTTGCCCCCAGTACCGTCCTCTGGCTTTACCATAATCTGGTCTCTACCACTGAGGAATTTCTCAAACTCTTTCTGCCCAGCCTGGGAGAAATCCAGCCAATCTCGACCTATATAGCGAGCAAACTTGGTATAGAACTCGCTTTTATTATCAAAATAATGGTAATACTCCCGGTCATTCAGCAGCTGTACCAGGGTGTTGTTCACGCTTCTGGTCACATAGGTGGCTCGCTGCTCAGGTGTTAAATCATAAAACTCGCATAGTAGATAATCATTGAACCCGGCCCCGTACCGCAAGCCGCAGCCTACCACGTCTAGCAGTACAGCCGGCCGATTCTTGCCAGTTATTTGGTGAACCGTTTTTACTGTGCGAAATAGTTCGCCGTAATCCATCCGCACTACGCAGCCCAATATATATCCCAGCTTACCCAAACCAGCCGCCTCCTTATCATCTACCAAACGCCCGGCGCTGCTTTTCCGCTAGACGCTCCCGGCGACGCGCTGTCTCCTCCTGATCAAAGGACAGTTCGCCTTCGTCGCTAATTTTCAGCACCGCGCCTTCTCCCACGCCCTGGGGAAGCTCTGAAAGCTCGATGGCAAAATATTTCTGCTCTGCATCCTCGCAAATGGCGTACTTGCCCTCAAACCGGTCAATGATTAACTGTCTCATAGGAAAAGCTTCCTCCTTTATTTCTCGGTGGTGATTGTGACGCACTCTCCGTCAAAAGAGAACACAATGTCACCATCCGTGTCTGTTCGGTATATTCTTGCTCCGGCTGCCTCTATACAAGCTAAAGGTTCTTCTCTGGGTAATTTGTTTCGATCATATCCAGTGGAGACCACCGCGCACCGGGGAGCAACCTGCCGGATAAATTCTTCTGTAGAAGATGTAGAGCTGCCGTGGTGGGCAACCTTCAGCAAATCCACCGAGAGGTCTTGCCCAGAAAGAACCAGGTCTGCCTCAGCCTCTTTTTCTATGTCTCCGCAGAATAACGCGGAAAAGCCGCCACAATCCATCCGCAATACCAGTGAACTATTGTTGGTATCCGCATATTCCCTTACTGGACCCAAAACCGTAAACTCTGCTTGTCCCAAAGTGAACTGTTCGCCCTGCCGCAGGACTCTTTGAGGAACATTTTGTTCTCTTAAAATCTCGTCAAGCTGGGAAAAACTGGCAGAGGCTTCTGGCTGCAGCTCTGCCCGTAAAAACATCCCAGTCTCTATTTCTGAGACTACGTTTGCCATGCCGTCCATGTGGTCGCTATCCGGATGGGACAAGATGACATAGTCCAGACTCTCCACTCCGTGACGAAAGAGGTAGTCTGTGGTTTGGTATCCTGCCAAAAAATGGCCGGAATCCAATAAGGCGGCGTAGCCATCACTTTTAATTAAAATAGCATCTGCCTTCCCCACATCCAATACGTGGATTTCCAAAGGCAGCTTCTGTCCGGTCCAATCGCTGAAACGCCCTTGAAAGCAAACTGCTTTCCAAAAGGTTTGGACGGGTGGCAATGCGCACAGTGCCACCACCACACATACCAAAATGCCCAAAGTGATCTTGTCCCGTTTCAGCTGCTTCTGTTCTTTTTTCAGGTAAAACGCCCGGTTTGTCACGTCCGCCACTTCCTTTTACCGGTCTTATTATACCCGAAATTTTCCTTCGGTGCAAGCTGTTTGAGAAAAAGTCTGACGCTTAAGTGACAAAAGATTATTGTAAACGTATGATTATCTTAAAATCTAAAAAAAATATCAAAGAAACCTTTTATGCAGATTCATCTAATGGGGGCATAAGACTATCAGACCGTCTACCAACACTTTGGGAATATACTTCTCGGTCTTTGGCTCAACGAGGGCAAGAATAGTCCCGCTGAATTTCAGCAATATCCTTCTCGAAATCCAGCAACTTAGACGGCCACAATGGATGTCGAGGGTGCATTTACCACCTGACAGTGGCCAAGGAGGTTCGACTTGTGAAAGTAGGCTCTGGAATGGAAAACTGCTTTTGGGCACGACCGCTTTGCCCTACTTCATGTTTTTGCAGAAGCCAGTTAAAATATATGCTGGCCTAAGCCCCCTTTTCCCTCAGAGTCTTAGGCCAGCCCTAAACATTATTCTATCTACAGTTCGACTTTTACACCACCACAGCCGCGCACTGTAAGTACATAGCAGCTTCCTTGACCAAACACCTTCTCCATACCTTCCCGGTAGCTTTCCAACACCTCGTCCCAGCATTCCAACAAAAATGCCTTTATGGTTTCCACGTTCTTGTTGGTCAGGCAGGCATCCATCTTCACCCTCGTCCGGGTCTGGCACCTTCGAAGCAACGCCCCCAACTCCATTGATTCAAATATTTGACGGATGGTGTATTGCTGGTCTACCTTGTGGTACAAAAAGCGCCGGAAATAATCATATTTGAAACGTCCTGCCGTCAACTTGGCCGCCGCCAGCCGTGACCAATAAACGTACTCCGTCTCTATCCGCTTTACGGCATCCTCATAATCCGATG
>JAAWSH010000094.1 GCA_022801475.1 Acutalibacter sp.
CCGGTGGGGCGCTTGGAGAGCTCGGTGGCCAGCTTTACCCGCTGGGCCTCGCCGCCGGAAAGGGTGGTGGCCGGCTGGCCGATCTTTACATACCCCAGGCCTACGTCGTTGATAGTTTGCAGCTTTCTGGCCAGCTTGGGCAGGTCTTTAAAGAACTCCAGGCCCTCCTCGGCGGTCATTTCCAGCACATCATAGATGCTCTTGCCCTTGTACTTTACCTCCAGGGTCTCCCGGTTGTAGCGGTGGCCCTTGCACACCTCGCAGGGCACGTACACGTCGGGAAGAAAATGCATTTCAATGCGTATAATGCCGTCACCCTGGCAGGCCTCGCAGCGGCCGCCCTTTACGTTAAAGCTGAACCGCCCGGGACCAAAGCCCCGCAGCTTTGCCTCTTGGGTGCTGGCGAAAAGATCCCGGATGTCGTTAAACAGCCCGGTGTAGGTGGCGGGATTGGACCGGGGAGTGCGGCCAATGGGGGACTGGTCGATTTGAATGACCTTATCGAGAAATTCCAGGCCCCGTATTTCCTTGTGGGCCCCAGGGAAGGTGTGGGCCCGGTTCAGTTCGGCGGCCAGCTTCTTATAGAGAATCTCGTTAATCAGGGACGACTTGCCCGACCCGGACACCCCGGTGACGCAGACGAACTCTCCCAGGGGAATTTTCACGTTGACGTTTTGCAGATTATTCTGGCTGGCCCCCCGGATCTCTAAAAAGTTCCCGTTTCCGGTGCGGCGGGTCTCGGGTATCTCCACCTTGCGCTGGCCGCTTAGGTACAGGCCAGTCATGGACTGCTTGCATTTTTCAATTCCCTTTACTGGACCCGAGTAGATGACATTTCCCCCGTGGACCCCGGCCCCGGGGCCAATGTCCACAATATAGTCCGCCTCCCGCATGGTTTCCTCATCGTGTTCCACCACAATCACCGTGTTGCCCAGGTCCCGCAGGTGCTTTAGGGTGCCCAGCAGTTTGCTATTATCCCGCTGGTGCAGGCCAATGGACGGCTCGTCCAGAATATACAGCACGCCCATCAGGGACGAGCCGATCTGGGTGGCCAGACGGATGCGCTGGCTCTCGCCACCCGAGAGAGTGCCCGAGGACCGGGACAGGGTCAGGTACTCCAGACCCACGCTCTGCAAAAAGCCCAGCCGGGACTTGACCTCCTTGATAATGGGCGCTGCGATCAGCTTTTCCCGGTCGGTAAGCTCCAGGGCGGCCAGAAACTCCAGGGCTTCTGTAACGGACTTGTCGCAGAAATCCGCGATGTTCACGTCTCCCACCGTCACCGCCAGGCTCTCGGCGGAAAGCCGCTTGCCGTGGCACTGGTCACAGGGCACGGCGGTCATGTAGGTCTCGATCTCCGCCTTAATCCAGTTGGAATTGGTATCTCGGTAGCGGCGCTCCAGGTTGTTGATAATGCCTTCGAAGGCGGAGGTATAGCTGCTGCCGTGGCCGTACTCGCCCATGCGGGTCAGCTTGATTTTCTCCCCCTTGGTACCGTATAGCAGAATGTCCACGATCTCCGGGGGCAGTTCCCCAATGGGGGTGTCCAGGGAGAAATGGTAGTGCTTTGCCAGGCCCTCCATATACATGGTGGCAATGGTGCTCCCCTCCATAGCCCAGCCGCTGGCCTTTAGGCCCCCCTTGCGGATGGAGAGCTTTTTGTCCGGGATGATGTTTGCGGGGTCGATGCGCATAAACACCCCCAGGCCCGTGCACTTTTTGCAGGCCCCAAAGGGGTTGTTGAAGGAGAACATCCGGGGGGTCAGCTCGTCCACGCTGACGCCGTGCTCGGGACAGGCGTAGTTCTGGGAAAAGGTGATGTCCTCTCCGTCGATGACGTTGACCACCACCAGGCCCCCGGTGAGGCCCGAGGCCACCTCAATGGAGTCTGCCAGCCGGGACCGGATGTCTGCCTTTACCACCAGCCGGTCCACCACGATTTCAATATTATGCTTTTGGTTTTTGTTCAGGGAGATGGGCTCGTTCAGATCATAGAGGATGCCGTCCACCCGGGCCCGGACAAAGCCGCCCCGTCGGGCCGCGTCGAATTCCTTTTGGTGTTCGCCCTTGCGCCCCCGCACCACTGGGGCCAGCACCTGGAGCTTGGCGTTTTCCGGCAGGGCCAGCACTTGGTCCACAATCTGGTCAATGGTCTGCTGCTTAATCTCCCGGCCGCAGATGGGGCAGTGGGGCACGCCGATGCGGGCGTACAGCAGCCGCAGGTAGTCATAGATCTCGGTAACAGTTCCCACCGTGGACCGGGGGTTTTTGGAAGTGGTTTTTTGGTCAATAGAGATGGCGGGGGAAAGCCCATCGATCTTGTCCACGTCGGGCTTTTCCATCTGGCCCAGGAACATACGGGCATAGGAGGAGAGGCTCTCCACATACCGGCGCTGGCCCTCGGCGTAGATGGTGTCAAAGGCCAGGGACGACTTGCCCGAGCCGGAGAGGCCGGTAAGCACCACCAGCTTGTCTCGGGGAATGGTGACGTCGATATTTTTCAGGTTGTGTTCGCGGGCGCCGTGCACTTCGATTTTATCCAGGCTCATTGGCTCTTCTTCCTCTCAATTTTATCTGTCGTATTTCCGAATCCATTCCACCAGGCCCGCTGCTCAAAGGGCTTCTTAGCCGGGCCCTGCCCCAGCTTCTGGGCGGCTTTGCCTACCGGCAGAAAGCATACCAGCTTGTACGCCTCCGGCACGTCCAGCATCTCCGCCAGCTTCCGGTCTATCCTGTCGTCGTCCGTGATATGCCCCTCATACCAGCAGCTCTCATACCCCAAAGCGTTGGCGGCCAGCAGCATGTTCTCAATGGCCGCGGAGTAATCCTGCACGTTGAACCGCTTGTCCCGGTAAGCGCATATTTCCTGGGTCAGCACAAAGATCGCGGCGGGGGCCGTCTGCGCGACAGGCGGGTCGATTGCCGCCTTGAGCTTTTCCAACAGCGCGGGGTCATCCACAGCGATTAGGCTGGTTGTCTGCTGGTTGCACCCCGAGGGCGCGGCCAGCCCGGCCTCCATGATTCTGCGCAGGTCCTCACGGGGGACGGGGGCGGCTTCATAGCGGCCGCGGTAGCTTCTGCGGTTTTGTATCAGTTCCAGTATATTTATCATCTTTTCTCCTTCATTGTTATGGCGGCTGTTCCTCCGCCAGATTTACTACCGCGCAGTCCGTGTCCATCATAGCTTCCCTTATCCTCCCATGTCCCTTACCTTTCGTATTTCCCTGCAAAAAGCTCCTTCGCCCGGACGGTATGCTCCCGCACAAAATCCGCCTTCTGCCGGGTATACCCGTCCCGGTCGTGTTCATATTCCTTCCAGAGGCCCAGCTTCAGGGCCTCATACTCCTTGGCGGCGTCCGGGTGGGCGTTCAGATAGTCCCGGAAATAGAGCTCGTCGTTGTCCCCTGCCAGCCGCAGGTGCAGGTGGAATACCTTCTCGGCAAATCCCTCCGGCGTGTACCCCTTGTTGAAATCCGCCCGGGTCCCGCTCTCCGCCATCAGGGTGTACCCAGCCCTCTGCAAGGCGGCCTTGGCCCGGTCCCGGTCCGCTGGGGAAGGGGCCTCTATCAAAATGTCGACGATGGGCTTGGCCCAAATGCCCCCTATGGCCGTGCTGCCCACGTGGCTTACCTGAACAGCGGGTCCCAGCAGGCCGCGCAGAAGGGCCTCTTCCTCCCGGTACCAGTCCGTCCAGCAGGGCCGGTGTTCGGTCAAAAAAATGGGGAACAGCTGCCACAGCTCTTCCAGGGTCATTTCGCTAAGTTTTTTACCCATGCCGTTCTTCCACCTTCTTTGCCGAAACCATCACCCAGGCCGGACGGAAGCCGCATTTCCAGGCAATGTTCTGGGAGTGGATATTAGAAAGGCTGGTGCCGTAAAAGGGCAGGGCCCCCCGGCGCTCCACCTCATAGGCCAGACCCTCCACCAGCAGCATGCCTAAACCCCGGCTCCGGTACTCTGGCAGCACGTCGATGCCGATCTGCCACATCCCTGGCGCGTCCGCGCTGGCCCCGGCCATAGCGGCGGGCCTGTCCCCGTCCAGAGCCAGCAGGGCCAGCATATCGGGCCGGGCGGGGTTTTCCTCTGCTTGCAGGGCGTTGGGCCAGTCCCGGTTGGGGTAATAGGCGGCGATGTCCTCCTTTTCCAGCCATTGCAGGCCCAAGTCGGCTGGGGCCTGAACGGGGGCGAAGTCCCGGGTGGGCAGGTATTGGTGGGAGGTCTGGGTCAGCCCATAGCCGTAGGGGGCCAGAAGCTCTGCCAGCCTTTGCATCCGGGGAAATTCCAGCAGCCAGTGGGGTTGTTCCGCATCTTTTGCCCAGTCCCGCAGCAGGGGCCAAAGCCGTTCATCGGCCATTATAACAGCGGCTGTGCCGGTGGTAGCCAGCTCGAAAAAAGGTGTTTTATCCCAATAGGCCCTCCGCCCCGGATTCAGAACCGGAGGGGTAAAAATCAGGCCCCCGGCTCCAAGGGCCTCTGGGGTGGTGTTGTAGTCCACGGCCAGCTGGGCAAGGCCAATGGCCCAGGCTTTTTGTTTATCCATTTCCCTTTCTCCTTCTGGGCACGGGCGCGTGTCCGGCCCCCTGGCCCTCTAATTCCTTTATCTTGTCCCGCAGGTACGCCGCGTGCTCGAACTCCAAGAGCTTTGCCGCGGCTTTCATCTCTTTTGTGTACTTCTCTATCAGCTCCCGGCGTTCCGCGGGGGTATAGCGCTTCTTCTTTTTCGTGCCGTCCTCTTTATGGGTAGAGATCTCCAGTACCTCGGCCACGTCCTTCATAATGGTCTTTGGTATAATGCCGTGATCCGCGTTATACTTTTCCTGTATGGCCCGGCGGCGCTCGGTCTCGGTAATGGCATACTCCATAGAGGGCGTCACCGTATCGGCATACATAATCACCTGGCCCCCGGCGTTTCGGGCGGCACGGCCAATGGTCTGTACAAGGCTGCGACCACTGCGCAGAAAGCCCTCTTTATCCGCGTCCAGAATAGCCACCAGCGAGACCTCTGGCAGGTCCAGGCCCTCCCGCAAGAGGTTGATGCCCACCAGCACGTCGAACTCGCCCAAGCGCAGGTCCCGTATAATCTCCATGCGCTCCACGGTGTCAATGTCGTGGTGCATATACCGCACCTGAATGCCATAGTTTTCCAGGTAAGCGGTCAGGTCCTCGGCCATCTTTTTGGTCAATGTGGTGATAAGAACCCGCTCCTTTTTCTCTATACGCAGGTTAATCTCGCTGATCAGGTCGTCAATCTGTCCATCAGTGGGTTTCACAGTGATTAAGGGATCCAAAAGTCCCGTGGGGCGGATGACCTGCTCCACCACCTGGGCGGACTTCTCCAGCTCCAGGTCCCCAGGGGTGGCGCTGACGAATACCGCCTGGTTGATGTGAGAGTAGAATTCATCGAAGTCTAGAGGGCGGTTGTCATAGGCCGAGGGCAGCCGAAAACCGTAGTCCACCAGCATCTGCTTGCGGGCGTGGTCCCCGCCGTACATGCCCCGCACTTGGGGCAGGGTCACGTGGCTCTCGTCTACAAAGAGCAGGTAGTCCTCTGGGAAATAGTCCAAAAGGGTAAAAGGCGCGCTGCCCGCCTCCCGGCCGGAGAGCACCCGGGAGTAGTTCTCGATTCCCTTGCAGAAGCCGATCTCCGAGAGCATCTCAATGTCGTGACGGGTGCGCTGTTCAATGCGCTGAGCCTCGATAAGCTTGCCATCCGCCTTGAATATAGCGGCCTGTTTTTCCATCTCGTCAAAAATGTTGGCAAGGGCCACCTGCATCTTGGCCCCGGGCACAATGTAGTGGGAGGCTGGGTAAATGCCCACATGTTTCAGCTCGGCGGTGACCTCCCCGGTGAGGGGGATAAACTCTCGAATGCGCTCGATCTCGTCCCCAAAGAATTCTACCCGTACCGCCTTTTCGCTGCTCTCGGCAGGGAAGATCTCCACCACATCCCCCCGCACCCGGAACTTGTTGCGGATAAAGTTTACGTCGTTGCGCTCGTATTGCAGCTCTACCAGCTTGCGCAGCAGGTCGTCCCGGTTCTTCTCCATGCCCGGGCGCAGGGAGATGACCATGGTCCTGTAGTCAATGGGATCGCCCAGGCTGTAGATGCAGGACACGGACGCCACGATAATCACGTCCCGGCGTTCCGAGAGGGCGCAGGTGGCGCTGTGGCGCAGCTTGTCTATTTCATCGTTAATGGCCGAGTCCTTTTCAATATAGGTGTCTGTCTGCACAATGTAGGCTTCGGGTTGGTAATAATCGTAATAGGACACAAAATATTCCACCGCGTTTTCGGGAAAAAACTCCCGGAACTCGCTGCAAAGCTGGGCGGCCAGAGTTTTGTTGTGGGCCAAAATCAGGGTGGGGCGGTTTACCTGGGCAATGACGTTGGCCATTGTAAAGGTCTTGCCAGAGCCAGTCACGCCCAGCAGGGTCTGTTCCGCCATACCAGACTGGATGCCCTGGACCAGGCGGGAAATAGCTTCCGGTTGGTCGCCGGTGGGCTGGAACTTAGACGAGAGCTTAAAATCCATAGGAAAGGCCCTTTCTGTAAGAGAAAATTGACGGTTATAATGTTGGAAATGAAATATACGCGGGCAGGCTCCATAGGCGGTCCATTACCCCCGCAGCAGCCCTTCTGCCTCCATCTGTTCAGCCCAGCAAAG
>JAAWSH010000095.1 GCA_022801475.1 Acutalibacter sp.
AATTTAAAACAAAAAGCAAGAGGGCTGCCCATATTGGGCAGCCCTCTTTTTCTTCCTACTTAGCAGCAGCCATTGTTGCAGCCGTTGTTGCAGCCACAGTCGTTGCCGATGCTGTTAAAACCGCCGCCGCAGCCACCACAGCACAGCAGGAGAAGAATGATGATTACGATCCAGGAACAACCATTGTTACACATTGAAGAGCGCCTCCTTTCGTTTACATTCCATACTATTCCCAGGGGCAAAAACTGTGACGGACTTTTCGATGGATAAAAACAGTTAAAATATATAGATATGAAGAGATATATTCAGAAAATCAGAATATAAATTGAAATAAACAGAAATTTTACGTACTTTTCTATATTGACAAAAGGTATAAAAATCGATAAACTAAAGTCAAAGAAAGTCAAAGACAAATTGAGAGGGATATTATTATGAGGATCAGCGATAGTGTGGCCAATTATATCCTAGAGATGCTGAACCAGGCAGGGGGAATTGCAGAAATCCAGCGTAACGAATTGGCCAATGTGTTGGGGTGTGTGCCTAGCCAAATCAACTATGTACTTACATCCCGGTTCACGCCGGAGCAGGGATTTTTGGTGGAAAGCCGCCGGGGGGGTGGGGGATATATCCGCATTACCCGGCTCCAGCTTTCCACAGCAGATATGATAATGCATATGATTAACGCGATAGGGGACGCTCTGGATAGCGCCACGGCCCGAGTGATGTTGCAGAATATGGTGCAAAGCGGAGTGTTAGACCGTTCCTCGGCAGAGCTCATTCAGGCGGCGGTCTCAGAGAAATCCCTGTTGGCAGTGCCAAAAGAGCTGCGGGACACAGTGCGGGCCATGATCTGCAAGAATATGCTGCTGGTTACCCGGACTTAGGAGGCGGGTATGAGAATCAGAAAAAAGTATATCATTTGGGTGATTCTGGCTCTGCCGCTTCTGTTTGCCTCTTGTCGGGGTGGTGGGCTGGTGTTCAAGGGCTTCCATGGGGACCAGGATCAAGCGCTTCTGGAGCGTCTTGCGGAGAAATACCCGAACATGACCTTTTGCTGTACAGGTCAAGTGGAGGGCTCTCGCCACACCGTAGAGGCTGGAGATGGCACCATCTTCACGGTGTGGACCGCTCCGGGCAGTAAAGGGAGATTTCAGATAATAGACCATTATTTAGAGGAGTGGCTGGCAGGGCAAGGCTTCTATAGTGACTTGGAAAATACATTGAGAGAGATGGATTTTGAATGGGAATATGCTAGCTATAATTATTATGATAGACATTTTGAGTATCAATTTGGGGCCTTAGACAACCCAGAACGCTTACTTCAGGCAGTGGAAGTGTTGGACTACACCAAGGAATGTTTTGATCATCTGTATGAAAAGTTTGTAGAGAGCGCGGGCAGTGGCAAAGACCCGGTGTTCTATCTAAAGGCAGGTTTTACTTTAAAGGGGAAAGAGCACTTCCTCCACGCCCAGATTGCGCCGCCCACAGGCGTCTGGAGTTTCGAATATGACTATGACGACTATGCCCGGTACTTTGACCGATATTTACAGGAAGATGAAGATTCGACTGTTATAGAATAAGGAGGAATTTATATGATTTGTCAAGTTTGCGGACAGCGCACCGCCACCACCCATATCAAGACGCTGGTGAACGGCCAGCTGACTGAGGCCCATCTGTGCGCGGAATGTGCCCAAAAGAAAGGCTACAGCTCCATGCTTAGTAGTTGGAATGGCTTTGGCAGCTTACTGGGGGGATTATTGGGTGAGGTGCAACCCCAAGAAATAAAGCGCTGCCCTGGCTGTGGGGCCAGCTTCCGGGAGATCAGTCAGACAGGAAAGATTGGCTGTGCCCAATGCTACAGTACTTTCCGCTCCCAATTACTGCCGGTGATTCAGCGTATTCACGGGGCGGCTCAGCACAAAGGAAAAGTGCCAGGCGGCTCGGCTCTACGGGTAGCTGAACCAAACCATCAGCTGGTAGCGGTGGAGGAATCGCCGATGGAGGAAAAGAAGCGTCTGCTGAAAAGGGCGATAGAGGCCCAGGATTTTGAACAGGCCGCTGTACTGCGGGACCAGATAAAGGAGATGGAAAGGAATGGCTGAGTTGAAATGGTATGAAAAATCCGGCGAGAACGCCGGCATAGTTTGCAGTACAAGAGTCCGGCTGGCTCGCAACTTAAACCGGGAGCCTTTTCCGGCCCGAGCCAATTTGAAGCAGAAAGAGGAAATCGCTCAAAAGATCAGCGGAGCCCTGCTCAACGGCAATAGCGTCCTTTCCCGAGAATTTCACTTTTTGCCTTTGGAACAGCTGTCCCAGGTTCAGGCGGCAGCTCTTGTAGAGCGCCATATTGTCAGCCCGGAATTTATCACGGATCGTTTGGGCAAGGGTGTGCTGGTGTCAGAGGATGAGAGTGTGTCGATCATGATTAATGAGGAGGACCACCTGCGCATTCAAGTGTTGCGGGAAGGGCTGTGTTTAAAGGAAGCCGCCGAGACCGCGGACCGTATTGACACTTTGCTTAGTGAGAGTTTGGATTTTGCTTTTGACAAAGAGTTTGGCTACTTGACTCAGTGCCCCACCAACCTGGGCACAGGTATGCGTGCCTCGCTCATGGTCCATCTGCCTGCTCTTCAAGAAGGCGGGGCCATACCCCGGGTAGCAGCTAATCTCTCCAAGCTGGGCTTGACGCTGCGTGGGGCCTACGGCGAGGGTACCCAGGCGGCAGGGGCCATGTACCAGTTGTCTAATCAGATCACCCTAGGGCTTAGTGAGAATCAGGCTATTGAGAATTTAGCGGCTATTGCCGGACAGCTGATGGGTGAAGAGAAAAAAGTTCGTCAGGGGATGTGTGAAAACATTGCCTGGCAGGACAAAATAACCAGAGCGGCGGGCGTCTTGAAAACCGCCCGGCTGCTCTCTACAGGAGAGGCCATGGAACTGCTCTCCACTGTGAGAATGGGGGTGGCCCAGGGCCTGCTGGCCGGGGTGGAAATCGGCGGCCTAAACGGCCTGATGGTGAAAATCCAGCCCGCTATGCTGATGGCCGGAGAAGGAAAAGAGCTGGGAGAGGCCCAGCGCGACCAGCTGAGGGCCAGCCTGCTGCGGACGGCGCTGGAGGCTTTATGTGTGGCGGGCTGCTGAATGTGCAGACTCCCTGGCGAAGGCTGCCGCTCCATGTGAAAAAGAAACGCACAGGCATTTACCCAAGGAGGTAAGAAGATGGAGGTAGAGTTGCCTAACGGCGGAGACAGTAAACCGCCTGCGCCGGGCTGGGGGTTCAGCCTTCAGCCCAGGAGAGGCGGGGCCTGCCCATGCTGATCAAATTGAGATAACGGACGCCCTTTTCAAACAATGCGAATACAAGGAGTGAATTAGTATGTACCGTTTTACAGGCTTTACCGAAAAGGCAAACAAAGCCCTGAATCTGGCGGTGGAGTCCGCCCAGGAGCTGGGCCATGACTATATTGGCAGCGAACACATTATGCTGGGCCTTTTAAAGGAGGGCAGCGGCGTAGCCTATACTGTACTGAACAAGCTGGGCGTGACAGCTGAAGGGTATGAAAAGCTCTTACAGGAGCGCATCGGCTATGGAGCGAAGACCAGCCTGACCCCTGAACAGTTTACCCCCCGGACAAAGCAGGTCTTGCAGATTGCGGCCATGGCTGGGAAAAGCATGAATAACAAATATGTGGGTACCGAGCACCTGCTGCTGGCTATTCTACAGGACGAGAGTTGCTATGCGGTACGCTTTTTGAAGATCATGGGGGTAGAACCCGACCGGGTACTGAGGGAGCTTAGCTCTGCGGTAAGCGGCGCGGCCTTTTCTGGGGGAGGAGAGCCCAGCAATAAGAAGAGTAGCGGCGCTCTGGAGCAGTTTGGCCGGGACCTAACCGAGCTGGCAGCCCAAGGGAAGATCGACCCGGTGATTGGCCGGACGGAGGAGATTCAGCGGGTGATACAGATTCTCTCTCGACGCACCAAGAATAATCCTGTGCTCATTGGAGAGCCCGGTGTGGGAAAAACCGCTGTGGCCGAGGGTTTGGCTCTGAAGATCCGTACGGGTGACGTGCCGGAGACTCTAAAAAATAAGCGCCTAGTGGCCCTGGACCTAACCGGCATGGTAGCAGGAGCCAAGTATCGGGGCGACTTTGAGGAGCGCATTAAGGCTGCCATTGATGAGGTGAAAAAAGATGGCAACGTGATTTTGTTTATCGATGAGCTGCACACCATCATTGGCGCGGGCTCGGCAGAGGGCTCGGCGGACGCGGCCAATATCCTTAAACCGGCTCTGGCCCGGGGTGATTTTCAGGTCATTGGGGCCACCACCATCAACGAGTACCGTAAGCACATCGAGAAGGACGCCGCCCTGGAGCGCCGCTTTCAGCCGGTAACTGTGGGAGAGCCCACCCAAGAAGAGGCGGTACAAATTTTACAGGGGCTGAAAGACCGCTATGAGGCCCACCATAAGGTGAAGATTACAGATGAGTCTATCGACGCGGCAGTGAAGCTTTCCGCCCGGTATATCTCAGATCGGTTTTTGCCTGATAAAGCCATTGACCTGGTAGATGAGGCTGCTTCAAGGGTTCGGTTACGCACCTTTACCGCGCCAGGCGGCTTGCAGGAATTGGAACAGAAGATAAAGGACTTGGAAGCCGATAAAGCCGCAGCGGTAAATTCCCAGGATTTTGAGCAGGCCGCGGCCCTGCGGGACCAGCAAAAAGAGCTGCAAGAACAGCTGGAAAAGGCCCGGGACGACTGGGCGGCGAAAAACGAGCGGAGCAATAGCGTGGTTACCCCGGAGGACATCGCGGACATTGTCTCCATGTGGACCGGAGTGCCGGTGGCCCAGCTGACGGAGGAAGAGAGCCAGCGCCTACTGCGCCTGGAGGAAATCCTGCATCACCGGGTAATTGGCCAGGAAGAGGCGGTTACTGCCATTGCTAAAGCCATCCGCCGGGGGCGGGTGGGACTTAAGGATGTGAACCGGCCCATTGGCTCATTCATCTTCCTGGGGCCCACTGGCGTGGGTAAGACCGAGCTATGCAAAGCCCTGGCAGAGGCTATGTTTGGCGACGAAAAGGCTATGGTACGATTTGATATGTCCGAGTATATGGAAAAGCACACGGTATCCCGGCTGGTGGGGTCTCCTCCTGGATATGTGGGATTCGACGAGGGCGGCCAGCTTACCGAAGCGGTGCGGCGCAAACCCTACTCAGTGGTGCTTTTTGACGAGATTGAGAAGGCCCATCCAGATGTGTTCAATATCTTGCTGCAAATTTTGGAGGACGGTCGAGTTACTGATTCTCAGGGTAAGACGGTGGACTTTAAAAACACGGTGATTATCATGACCTCCAATGTAGGGGCACGGTTGATTACTGAGAAACAGAGCAGTTTGGGATTTTCTCAAGAGCCCAACCGGGAACGGGACTTTGAGAAGATTAAGGAGCTGGTGATGGGTGAGCTGAAAAACCTCTTCAAGCCGGAGTTCCTCAACCGGGTGGACGACATCATCGTGTTCCAAAAGCTGACTCGAGAAGATACTGGGAAGATTGCCGAAAAGATGCTGGAGGACCTGAAGGCAAAGCTTGGTGGCATGGGGGTGGAAGTGAATTTTACCTCGACGGCGGTAGAGGCTGTAGCGGCCCAGGGATTTGACGAAGCATATGGCGCGCGTCCCCTAAGGCGGGTTATCCAGAGCAAGATTGAGGACCTAGCTTCAGAGGAGTTATTGGAGGGGAAGCTGGTGGCCGGAAAGGCCTATCGGTGTGATTTTCAAGGGGAACAGTTCATGTTTAGCGCAGTATAATACGAAAAAGGGCCTTTTAGGAAAGGCCCTTTTTTAGTATTTGCATATCTTCTAGCAGAATTTTGTGCAGATAAGCTTTTCGCTTAGTTCTGGAGAGTAGAGAAATTCATCCATGTGGCTGCCATTGAAAAAATATTCTGGCGGAGTGGGACGGACCGGCGCACTGTCAAAAGTTTCTATAATAATCAGTTTAATTTTCATACGCGAAGGAAGCACACTTTTGATAAAGACACTGGCCTGCTGGCCGGGAAAAATATTTTCTTTCAGCTCTGCCAGACCGGCTAGATTGGGGGCTAGTTCCACAAATACACCATAGTTCTCCACACTGCGGATAATGCCCCCCACGGTTTCACCAGCTTGAAACCGGGCGGCATTTTCCTGCCAGGTCCCCAGCAGTTCTTTGTGGGTCAAGGTGATCCGTCCATTTTCACAGCTTTTCACCAGGGTACGGATGTCCATGCCAGTGGCAAAGCGTTCCCGTGGATGCTCGATGCGGGAAATGGAGATGGAGTCAATGGGCAGCAAAGAGGAGATGCCGCAGCCCACATCGGCGAACACACCAAAGGGCTCTAAGTGGGTTACCCGGGCACAGACCACATCACCGGGGGAAAGAGTTTCTATGTATTGATCCCGGCATACTTCTTGTGCGGCACGGCGAGAGAGTAGGGCGGTCATCCGGCCCTCCGCATCACGCTGGAAATCCTGTACCAAAAAGCATACCGGCCGGTTCACTCGAGATAAGATGGCAATATCCCGCACCGTGCCCTCACGGATGCCCAGAGCGCCTTCTTCCCGAGGGATAATGCCTTTCATGCATTTTAAATCGACCAGCAGATTGTGGCT
>JAAWSH010000096.1 GCA_022801475.1 Acutalibacter sp.
AAGAACAACCCCTGCCTGATCGGCGAGCCCGGCGTGGGCAAAACCGCTGTGGCAGAGGGCCTTGCCCTGCGCATTGCCAGCGGGGATGTGCCCGCGAAGCTGCGGGAAAAGGAGATCCAGCTTCTGGACCTGACCGCCCTGGTGGCTGGCACCCAGTTCCGGGGGCAGTTCGAGAGCCGCATCAAGGGCCTGGTAGACGAGGTGAAAGCGGACGGAAATGTGATCCTCTTTATTGACGAGGTCCACAACCTGGTGGGCACCGGCGACGCGGAGGGCAGCATGAACGCGGCCAATATTCTAAAGCCCGCCCTGTCCCGGGGGGAGATTCAGGTCATAGGGGCCACCACCTTTAACGAATACAGAAAGTATATTGAAAAGGACGCTGCCCTGGAGCGGCGGTTTCAGCCTGTCACCGTGAACGAGCCCTCTTCCGAGGATACGGCGCAGGTGCTGCTGGGCATAAAAAACTACTACGAGGCCTACCACCGGGTGACCGTATCGGAAAAAATCGCCCGCCGTATGGTGGTGCTGGCCGAGCGGTACATTAACGACCGCTATCTGCCTGACAAGGCCATTGACCTTTTGGACGAGGCCTGCGCCTGCGCGGCCCTGCGCAACCAGCGGCTGGAGGAATATGACCGCATGGAGAGAGACCTGAACCGGGAACGGGTGCGGGAGCAGGACCTCTCGAACCCCGGGAACCTTAGCGTGGACTATGAGGAGCTGGCCAAAACCCACTACCGCATTGCCACCCTGGAGGAGGGCCTGGACCGGCTGCGCCGGGAAGGGGTGTTTGCCCCAGTGGAAGAGGCGGACCTGGCCTATGTGATTGAGCTGTGGACCAGCATTCCGGCCTCCAAGATAGAGGCTGGAGACCTGGAGAAGCTCTCTGGCCTGGAGGACGTGCTGAAAAAGAAGATTGTGGGCCAGGACCAGGCCGTGGCGGCGGTTTCCGCGGCGGTGCGCAGAAGCCGGGTGCAGATCAGCCCCAGGCGGCGGCCAGCCTCCTTTATCTTTGTGGGGCCCACCGGCACGGGCAAAACCGAGCTGGTGCGGGTGCTCTCCCAGAAGCTGTTCGACACGCCGGAGACCATGATCCGCCTGGATATGTCCGAGTTTATGGAAAAGCACTCGGTGTCTAAGCTCACTGGCTCGCCTCCGGGCTATATTGGCTATGACGAGGCCGGACAGCTTACCGAAAAGGTGCGGCGGCGGCCCTACTCGGTGCTGCTGTTTGACGAGATTGAGAAAGCCCACCCGGATGTAATGAACATTTTGCTGCAAATTTTGGACGAGGGCCGCATTACAGACGCCCACGGCCGCACCGTGAACTTTGAGCATACCGTAGTGGTGATGACCTCTAACGCGGGCAGCGAGCGGAAGGAAGGGGCCCTGGGCTTTGCCAAGAGTCCGGGGGACATGAGCCGGGAAAAGGCCCTGAAGGCCCTGAACGAGTTTTTGCGGCCCGAGTTCCTTAGCCGCATTGACGAGGTGGTGGTATTCCGCCCCCTGGATGTGGAGGACTACAAACAGATTGCCGCTTTGATGCTGGAGGAGTACGTGGGCTCTTTGGCCGAGAAAGGCATTACCCTGAACTACAGCCCAGAGTCCTGCGCCCTGCTGGCGGAGAAGTCCGTGGGCGGAAAAAGCGGGGCCCGGGACCTGCGGAACAACATCCGGCGGATGGTGGAGGATAAAATAGCCAACCTCATTGTCCAAAAGGGCGAAGGGGGCCTGGAGGCCATTGCCGTGGACGCGAAAGACGGTGCGCTGCGGGTGGAGGCCCTATGATCATTCGAAGAGCGGCGGAGACGGACCTGCCCGCCATTGGGGCTCTTTATAGGGAGGCCCGAAAGGCCCTGGGCCAGGCCGGGGTAGACCAGTGGCAGGGAGAGTACCCCAACGAGGACTCCGCCCGGGAGGACATGGCCCGGGGCTGGTGTTATGTGGCCGAGGACCAGGGCCGGGTGGTGGGCACCGCCTGCCTGGGCTTTGGCCAGGACCCCACCTATGACGTGATAGAACAGGGCGGCTGGCAGAGCACCGGGGACTACGGCTTTTTGCACCGGGCGGCGGTTTCTGCTTCCGCTAAGGGAAAGGGTATAGCGCCAATGTTTTTCCAGGAGCTGGTGGGGCAGGCTCGGGCCCGGGGCGTGGGGGCCATACGAGGCGACACCCACCGGGATAACCAGCCCATGCGGCGGGTGATGGAGAAGTGTGGGCTAGAGTACCGGGGAATCATCTACGCGGAGGACGGCACAGCGCGCATGGCCTATGAGCGGGTGCTATAGCGGGGCTATAAGAAAAAAACGGGGCCTCTGTGGGGAGAATCGACGGGGTTTTTGCCAGAACTTTTACCACCCCTTGGCGGGCCCTTTATTTATCAGCGCATTTTAGAGGACATTCCCTTCCGCGCGGCAAAAAACCGTCCCAGCCCAAGCAGAAGCACCAAAAGGAGCGAATGGTTTATGACGTATACCCAGGATAAGGTTTTCCCCATTTTTGAGCGCTGGCTGGAACGCCTCCGGCTAAAAAACGTCTGGGACGTAAAGCTGGAGCTGATAGAGGACCCTGCCTTTACCAAAACCGGGGACTTAAAAATAGACCCTGACGA
This sequence comes from Acutalibacter sp., assembly GCA_022801475.1. GTDB lineage: Bacteria > Bacillota > Clostridia > Oscillospirales > Acutalibacteraceae > Acutalibacter. The sequence goes on from JAAWSH010000096.1 coordinate 2,615, forward strand.
CCGAAAGGCCATTTTAATGCTGAATGCCCAAAACCCCCGCCAGGAGAACCCGGAAGAGGTTATTATCCATGAGTTGATGCACCTAAAGCTGTATCCTCTGGACCAGCTGACCGAGGGGCTGATTGAGGGCCACTACCAGGAGGGCACGCCGGCCTATGGCGTGGTTTACCGGCAGTTTATGGAGGCGCTGGAGGTCACTGTGGAGGAACTGGCCAAATGCTGGCTGGGAGCGCTGGGGGAGGACCCACGGCTCTCCTTTGGGCGGTGCCAGGGGATGAAGTCCTATAACGAGCTTTTCGACGGCTTAAAGAAGCTTTAGGGAGATAGCCAGTTAAATTTTGTGCGCACAGGGAAATGTATAGTAAATACACTTGAAAATCGGTGTGTACCGATTTTCAAGCTGGGCGACTACGCCGCTTGGTTCAAAAGAGGTATTCTACCGCTTTTGAACTGTGTTAACTATAAACAGAAAAGCACCCGGTTTTTACCGAGTGCTTTTTTGGTGACCCATCGGGGATTTGAACCCCGGACACCCTGATTAAAAGTCAGGTGCTCTGCCAACTGAGCTAATGAGTCTCACAGCTGCCCGGAATGACCCAGACAGCTTACTTATTATAGCAACTTTTTCCCGCCCTGTCAACCCATTTCTTGAAGATATTAGTCGCTCCTGGGGGATAACCATGAACCGAGCCAGCGCGGACAGGAACGGCAGCGCCCAGAAAACCGCGCTGGCTCGGCCAGAAGCTAACACCGGCAAGTGAGCCGGAGCGAACGCCCCCGCGACGGTAGTCCAGCGCTTGCGCTGGGCTGGGCGCTGGTTAAACTTGGATGAAGTGCTTCATGATGCAGCTGCCGTCCGCTGGACCTGGGTAGGGGGTGGAGAGGTCTACCCCGGCGTTCATCAGCAGCGCGCCAGAGTACCGCTGGCCGGTGGCCTGGTCCATATAGGTCTTGTGGGGGTCCAGGCCTCGCAGCCGCAGCATCTGGTAGAAGTTGTCCGGCTTGCGCATGACCACTCGGGTCAGCAGCGCCTCGCTCTGGTCCGGGCTGACAAACTCCCAGTCCGCAAAAAACCGGTCCTGGGCTGGGTCTGTTAACCGGTACAGGTCCCCGTAGTGGATGAGGTCATAATATTTATGATAATCGGCAATCTGCGCCTTGGCCAGGTCCTTCTGCTCCTCTGTCAGCTTCCGGGGGTCCAGCTCGTAGCCAAAGGTACCCATCAGGGCCACGGCCCCCCGGGTCTCAAAGCCCGTGCGGGGGCAGGCCGAGACGTGGGCCCCCATGCTGGCCACCGGGTAGCAAAGGGACGCCCCAAACTGAATGGTCAAGCGCTCGATGGGGTCGGTGTTGTCGCTGGTCCAGATCTGGGGGGAGTAGTACAGCATCCCTGGGTCAAACCGGCAGCCGCCGGAAGAGCAGTTCTCCAGCAAAATGTGGGGGAAGGCGCTGGTCACCCGGTCCATCAGGTCGTACACGCCCAGCACGTAGCGGTGGAAGAACTCCCCCTGGCGCTCTGGGGGCAGCACGGCGTTGCCCGCCTCGCTGATGTTCCGGTTGCAGTCCCACTTGATGTAGGCAATGTTGTTCTTTGAGATCACATCGTACATCTGCTGGAAGATATTGTCCCGCACCTCTTTGCGGGTCATGTCCAGCACGCACTGGTAGCGGCTTAGGGAGCCCTCCCGGCCCTGGGCCTTGATAATCCAGTCCGGGTGGGCCCGGTACAGGTCGCTGTTGGGGTTCACCATCTCCGGCTCGTACCAGATGCCGAACTTCAGCCCCAGGTCGTTGACCCGCTGGATTAGGGACCCCAGGCCGCCTTTCAGCTTGTTCTCGTTTACGTACCAGTCTCCCAGGCCCTGGCGGTCGTCGTTGCGGGTGCCAAACCACCCGTCGTCCATCACCAGCATCTCCACGCCCAGGTCCTTGGCCTCTTTGGCAAAGGCCACCAGCAGCTCATCGTCAAAGTCGAACACAGCGGCCTCCCAGTCGTTGATCAGCACCGGGCGCTTTTTGTGGGTCCATTCACTGCGGCACAGGTGGTCCATGTACAGCCGGTGGAAGTCCCGGCTCATGCCCCCCAGGCCCTCTTGGGAAAAGACCATCACCGCCTCTGGGGTGGTAAAGCTCTCGCCAGGCTCCAGCCGCCAGCAAAAGTCCGTGGGGTTAATGCCCGCCAGCAGCCGGGGGCAGCCCAGGGTGTCCACCTCTACCTCAATGGAGAAGTTGCCGCTGTATACCAGGCTTACGCCCATGACCTGGCCCTGCTCCTCGGTAGAGCCCTGGCGGCACAGGGCCGCGAAGGGGTTGTGGTTGCTGCTGGTCATGCCCCGCTTGGAGCCAATGGCCTGTATGCCGTGCTGAAGGGGGTGGCGCACCGTAGTGTTCTCCTTGGCCCAGCGGCCGTACATGTGCACCAGGTCATAGTCCATGCTGGGCAGGTCCAGGCACAGGCTAAAGGCCCGCTCCAGCTCCACAGGGGCGCTGCCGGTGTTCTCCAGCCGGACGCTGCGGGCCATAGCGCCGTGGTCCTCAAACACGGTGTACAGCAGGGTGGCCTTTACGCCCGTTACCCCGTCCAGTGTCTCAATCTCCAGGGTCTCGGCCTGGCCCTCTCCCGCAAAGGTGGCGGGCAGGCCGGGCAGCTGGGGCTTGCCGGGGTATATTTTATGGCCCACATAGCGCAGGTCTGTTACCGCGTCGCCGTTGTGGTTGCGCACCTGAAGGGCGGAGAGCCGGAAGTCGCCGTTCTGGTTGCCAGAGTACTCCTGGGGCATGGCGTCCAGGGTAAAGCGGTGTTCGCTCACCTTGGGGTTGTGGGGGGACATGGACTCGTACCAGCCCCGGTACATCAGGTACCCCAGGTCTGTGTCAGGAATTTTCGGGCCGTAGTACAGGTGGATCAGGTAGTTCTCCTCAAAGACCATCAGGGCATAGCTGGAGGTCTTGGTGTCCAGGCGGAACACCTTGTTTTTTTCGTCAAAGGTAATTGGCATAATACGCTCCTTGTGTTCCTGTTTTTTCATGATAAATAGGCTGTGCTTATTATAACACCTCATTCCAAAAAGGGAAGCCCTTTTTTGGAAAAAAACGAAAGCCCCCAAAGGAGCGGCTGTCCTTTGGGGGCTGCGGCTCTTTACAGAGAGAGCTTGGCCGCGGGTGAGAGAATGTACCGGAAGTGCATTCCCAAAGGAGAGGGGCCCTAGCCGCCCGGGCCGCCGCTACTGGGCAAAATACTCTTGGGCATAGGCCCGGTCCCCGGTCAGGGCGGCCAGCATCAGTTTATACACAGCGTCCGGGTTTTTATGAAAGTTTTCCCGGGCCAGGGCCGCCTGGGCCCGGTCTGGCACATACAGAGAGACCTCCATAAGGTCCAGGCCCTCGCCGCCAGAGATGTGGCAGCGCACCTGCCAGCCCTTTTCCGCCTCTATAATCTCCACCCGGTGCTCCCGCCTGGCCCGGGCCAGGGCCAGGGCCTGCATGGCGGCCTCCAGGGCCTTGTCCCGCACGGCCAGGGGCAGGCTGGTGTCCAGGTCCTGGGCAATCTCCCGGCCGGTGTCCGTTACGGTCAGGCCCCCGCCGCTTTGGCGCAGGTGGCCCAAAACCTCCAGGGCCGCCAGGGCGTCCTCTGCCTCAAAGTAGTTGGCCAGGGCCCGGCTTTGGATCATGGCGCACAGGTCCTCCCGGCTCATGGGCTCTCCTATGCTGTTAAGAATGTAGCAGATCAAAATGCGCACGTCTTTTTGGGTCCACAGCCCGCCGGGGTCTACCCCGCCGGTAAAAGCGTCCTGCCGCATAGACACACTCCTTTACTGCCCATCCTCCGGCGCCGCCGGAGAGGAGGTCTCTTTGCCGGGATTTTCCATCATAATAAGGGCATCGCTGCCTGTTACGGCAGGCAGCTTGCCATCCCATTTCTGGATTTTGTTGTACTCAATCAGAGGCTGGGTAATAGAGGCCGCAATCTTCTCGTTGGCAGCGGCTTCCTTTTCACCAGCGTAGGCCGCCGCTGTGGGTCTTT
>JAAWSH010000239.1 GCA_022801475.1 Acutalibacter sp.
ACGGCCAACTACTTTCCCATTTTTGCTGGCAAGCAAAACCTTTTTATTTGAATCAAAACCGGACAGCAGGCAGTCGCGATGCGCTCCATCGATATAGGACAGACAGGTTCTTTGAGGCGTAACGCCTAACCGCATGGTCGTATAATAATCGTCCATTTCTTCAATTTGAAAATCGCCTTGGGTAGCGGTCAGATTGTTCTCCCAGCACGCTTTTTGCTGTTCACCTATCGAATAATCAATTTCATGTTCCAAGTCGTCTTTATAATACTTGAGTGTGCGGAACTGTCCCATAAGTTCAGCCTGTATAATACGCCTCAGGGCCTCTTTCTTTTCCGTATACTCGTAATACATCCGCGTCATTTCACTGCCTTCATTTAAGATAAAACGGAAAATGTTTGGCTGGTTTTGCTCAACGAACTCCTCAGTTAAGCCCATCTTTTCAGAAATCCACTTCCAGTCCTGGTCAGTGTTGACAAGATCACTTTTTGCTTCTTGCCAGGTGGCATATTCCTGAAGCCTGCTCCCATTTCTAGCTGCAAACACCGCTTCTTCCCAAGTATGCATATCTGGAATAAATCGGGAAATCCCTTCATATGCCAAAAGGACTCTGAGAGAATCGAAAATACTTAAGCCCTTTATGTGGGCGAACTGCTTTTCCCTCCACACACTTAACGGTGCTTGCGAAAGCCGAGCTGCCAGTATATCAATTGCTTCCTCCTCCATCATATTGGATAGAAGTTTTTTCTTGATCAGCTGGCGGATTACAACCAGACGTTCGTCCACTTTTTCAATCTGCAACTTATTATACAGATGAATGTAGACCGGTTTCACATAGCGAAGCGTTTTCAGTTCTGCAAAAGTATAGATTCCCTCTTTCAGCAAACAAAGCTGGCTTTTCTGATTCCAGATACCCCCACTGTTCTCAATGTCCTTTAGAGTCAGCGAATTTAAAATACAGCGTTCGTAGAATTCACTTTCAAAAAGGATGGAGTTATAGTCCAAGTCTGAGAAGATATCAAAGTGTTTTGAAACTAAATCCAGAAACTTCTGCTGTCTATTCGCAATGGCATAAATTAAAACGCTCAGATGTCTTTCCGGAACCTCTTCAAAGGGTATTTTCAGCTTGCCAGAGTATATGGAATTCAAGTACCCCAGACGCGTGTTCAGCAGTATTTCCTTTTCCTGGGTTGTAAGGGAACCGCTTTTCCTTGTCATCCAATCCAATTCGGCCTGTATGGCGCCGTTTCCCAACCAGCGATTCATCCATTGCGCCATCTCAACCTTATTCAGACTCTCACGTATTTGCATAAGCCCTGAAAGATGGTCTTGTGTTAGCCATGATAAATGTATTAAGTCATCCTTATCAAGGAAGAACTCCACATTTTCTTTGGCCATTTTCTTGAGGAACTCTTGTAATACCTGGTTCTCCTCCAGCAACCGAAATACATCCTTTTTTGTTTCAATATCGAATATAAGATAGCGCGTCAAGTGAGGATATAGCAGGAAGTTGCGCTGATTGTCTGAAAGATCCGATACGCTGCCGGCCTGTTTGGAATAAAAGTCCTTTATTTGCTCAAGCGTTTGTCTTTTCTCCTCCTTGTCTTGATCCATCAACAAATGTGAGAAGAATTTCAGATACTCATATTTTGCTCTGTCATTCGGCAGATCCATCCCGTTCAGATCCAAAAGCTGTTCTGCGGAATAGTTGGAGAGTGCATCTTCCTGCTTCTCAGCCATGCTAATCCACGTTGCCAGTGTGGGGTTCGGTACGCCCATTTGCAGCAGCTTAGCATACAGATTCGCAAATGCCGGGTCTCGGATCAGTTCCCTCTGTGCTACACTACTCTGCTCAAACCCCAGTGAGTCCTGCAGCTTAAACAGCTCAATCCGCTCACAAGCGGATTGCAGTGTAGAAACCGGAAACCATTTTGTGTGTTCTGTCTTAAGCTTACATGATTTCATCCTATTAAGAACGCTGACACGTTCGCACATCTTCAGCATTTTGTGCCCTCCCTTGTCATCATTTCAATCAGCGGATACAATTTCTCCCACGGCAGAGCTTTTCTCTTTACAATTGCTCCGCATAGCTTGAGAAAATCTCCCATTTCTTTCGGCGAGGCCGGTTTATCAACGCGAATAACGGAATCAGCCAGCTGATCATAAACCAGGCTCATCGCCTTTTGTTTATCTTCACTGCTCCAGAACTTCTTTTCATACTGACGAAGAGAATAAAAAGTTCCATCATATGTTTCCAACAGCTTTTTCTTTTTGCTTTCCCAGTCTTCTTTTTCTGCACGGAGCTTATTCTCCCTCTTCTGCTCCTCTTTCTTGGCCTGGTCAGCTGCGAAATCTTCCGGGGTAAACAGCGCTTTCTTCAATTCTGTTTCTTCATATATAGGTATGGCGCTTGCAGTGATCATTTCTTTTAAAATACAGCACAATTCCTCAGTTTCATAGATTTCCCGGACACATTGATCTCGCAGCGCGGCCCTGACGAAATTCAGGTATTTATCTGGCTCTGTCCGAAATACGGACTCATCTATCCACTCAAAGACTTGTCTCTGCTCCTCAAGATTCAAAAAATCTCTTTGGAAATCCAATTTGACGTCTCTGCTGTAACAGGACCCACTGGAAAGCTCTTTGACAAGCCCGTCGTGGAATTTATACCAACAACCAAATATATCGTTCAGCTCCGTATAGTCATAGTCCTCCAAAAGAGCCTGATAGAAATCGAATGCCTCGCGAGTCTGAATTTGTCTGACATATGACTTTATATAATCAAGTGCATTCGCATTTTCATTTTCTTCTTTGCTATGTGAAACATACTTCCTGAAGAAGCTCCAAAGGTCAATGACGCCGTATTTGACTAAAATAGCAAAACATTCGTGATTCCAATAGCTTCTGTGTTCAAATCCAGTGCAATAGTCGATTCCAGTCAGTTCCCGATACCGATCAATCCATTCGCGTGCCTCTTCGGTATCCTTAACCTCATTCTTTGTGAGCTGTTCCGAAAAAAGCTTGTAGTATTTTTCTGTTCCCAGCCTTTGTGCCAGAATATCCCATTTCGGGTCAAAGACATCAAAAGATACAGAGAATTCCTTATCTATATTCTCTATCATCCATATCAGTGTCCGCGGTTGTGTAGGCCGCAGGCTATCCTTAATGGCTTCCCAAATACCTTCATACCCTTGATATTTTACCGAAAAGCTGCTGTACTTCACCAAGAGCCATTTTAGGTAGGAAAATTGCTCTTCATCAAATGGCTCCGTACTGTTGATGAGGGTCGTGCCAAATTCGGCTGCTATTTTTTCAGCTGGAATCCCGTTGTAATCCAATCTGTCCCTAACGGTTCCCTGCCAGATTGCCTGGGAATTTGCATAAGTGATCTCCAGCTTGCTGTATCCAACTTTGGAAAGCGTCAGATATGCCGGCGAATCGTCCTTCACAAACATATATGGCAGCTTCATAAGCGCCCGCAGCACCGTGCTTTCCTTTTTCCTGCACCCTTTGATGATGTCCTTATATTGTGCTGTCATCCATTCCAGGATTCCTACGTTGGGAAGTAGAGAAATAGTTCGCTTCTCTCCCCAGGTCCTGGACAGCTGCGCCCTCATTGCCTCATATCCCTTATTTTTGTCTTCAAACAGGGATAGTATAAAGGTTGCCTCTTCCGTTGTCCGAGTATTTGATTCCATCATCTCCCGCAGCAATTCCTTGCGATCCTGCGGATTTTCTGCGCACAGATATCTGGCTCCGAATAAATAGACGTCCCAACCCTCCTCTCTGTCCAATCTCCGGAGAAAGTCTGTTTTTTGTTTGCCAATGAACATATCTTCCGTCAGGTATGGAGCTGCATAGCCGATGGCCAAAGCCAAGGCTCTGGTATTTCGCAGTTCCGTTCCAAAACATTCCTGATAGCGCTCCAGCACTTCTCCCAAATACCGAAGTCCATACGGCGCCAGATAGCTTTCTTCATCAAAATTTCCCTTAAACCAGATAATACGTCTGCCTGTCTCGTAATATATCGACATGGCATCCTCATTGGTTGAGGTCTTTGCTGCCAGTGCAAGCGCCGCATGAAACAGATTGAGATTGATCTCTCTTTCATAAGCATCATAGCCCATCTTCCAGTTATCACTACTCATCTTGTTGCCTCCTATTTATTTTTGTAAGTCAAACTCGGAAACTCTTTTCCTCCCTTCTTCTCTTTTGTTCATGATAAATATGGAGACAATTTATAGGCGCAAAGGCTGAGAACTATTTTTGCATGCAAAAAGCGGGTATCCATAGCCTAAATGGCTGGGATACCCGCTTTTTGATTCTGTTATGTTTTAATTTCTCAAGAATTAATAAAGTCGGTTGGTGAAATTGCCGGTACTATAGATTCCGAAAAATCCTTTACATTGCGCGTCAAGATATAACTTGAGCCATTTCTTTCCGCTACCGCATCCACTACCGCGTCCTCGAAATCAGGCATTTTTCGCATCAACGCTGTCTGAACATCCATTCCCTGTACATCGGCAAACGTAACAAGCTGGGATAATTGCTCAATCTGCTCCTTTGCTTGTTCTGCTGAGTGCAACAACTTTCGAAGCATGTAAAATATATCTGTAGCTGCAGAAACGGAAACCAAGCACTCCATTTCCGACTTTATAGCCTTTTGCAAAGCTGCATAGGAATCCTGAAAGAACGGCTCACGCTTACCTAAAATATCCATTATTACATTTGTGTCAATCAAAAGGTTCATTGTCTTGCCAGCCGCTCCTCCCTGCTCGCCTCTTCTGCTGCCGCATCCTGCGGCGGGATAACGCCGACTAGACTATCTAGTACAGCCAGCTTGTCAATAGTGGGGCTTGTAAGGCGTGCAATATTTCTTCCGTTCCTTGTAATAAATATATCCTGCCTGGCGGCTAATTCCAGGTATTTCCCTAAATTGCTTTTCAATTCCGTTGCAGTAACGATCATAAGAACCCCTCCTTGCAAACATAGTATGACCTCTGCCTACCTATATTATACGCAAATCGAACATCAATGTCAATATGTATCGCCCGATTTTTTGAGTTCGATAATCAACGTGCGATACTTTTTTGTGGAATCGTTCAAAATCCGAACAGCATTTTGCGAAAAGGAAAACGGATATTGTTTTCTCAATTGGGATAACAAATATCCGTTACCTCATTAAGTATTGTGCCTTTGTAATTGTTCCTAAGACTAAGAAACTTTGAGGCGTGCCATTCGTTAATTATCCACAAATACTATATTACTTGCTTTAAGAAAAACAACGTGTCCTCGCTGCATACACCCCGGGCGTAGTCATGTTGATCCAGCTCCTTAAAAAAGCAGTCAACAATCTCAGCCAAAATATCCTCTCTGTCGAATTCCTGTATTTTGTATCGCGCCCGCTCTTTCGCTGTGATATATGTCGGATCTCCCGATATCAGATACCCAATCAGCTGATTGACCGGATTATATCCATATCTCTCCAGTGACTGGTATACTTCCAGTAGGCAACGCTTGATTTTCTCATGTTTGACCTCGCGCATAACCAATCTCCTTCCAGTACCCTATCTTAAAACATAATATAACTTTAACATGCTTTTCTTCTAAAAACAACACACTCTCTTTTCCAGCGCCCGAAGCCTTCAGTAATACATATATGTTTTGACTCCTGCAAAGTAATAAATTCCATCTCGTGTCTCTAACTCTATGTCGTTGGCCACAGAGATTGCTGCCTGCCCAAAGGAAGAATCTTCGCTGATTTCAAAGTTCAACTGCTCCTCACATATTTGCATTCGTATAAACCCAAAGAGGACACAGCTATCCGCATTCAAATAAATAGCTTCTACCTCTTCATCCTCATGTAAGGTTAATTGGTCTAAAAGCTCTTGGAGCTCTTTTCTTGTAAACCCATCATCGCCGGCCCGCTGCGTCAGAACAGCGTCAACTCGATTTGTTACCATCAAATCCTCTCCTTATATCCAGTTTCCACAGGTAATAGGGTATTTTGCCTCAAAGGTTTTCCTCGCCAGCGCCTTGTCGGCGCCGGCTTTGATTTTATCCAATACGATGTCAAACTCTCCGGTTCTCCCTATTGTCAGCAACCGGGTAAATCCCTGATCATCATTTACCAGCAAAAAGCGCGGCCTTACATGCTGTTTCATTTCTTGGTCTGCTTTGGCAAAAAACACTTTTCCTTCTGCGCCGCACTTAGTACACTCCCACACATTCTCATATTCCGGAACGTGCGTGACCTGCAGGCAGTCCTCAAGAACCTCTTGAAAGTTTCCCTGTGCGTCCACCTTCCAAAGCTGCATAACATGCGCTGTGGTAGAAAATCCAGCATCACAGCCGTTCGGGCATACCATCATCCGAATCATTCCCATCCTAGTCCTCCTTTTTCTTGCATGCGTATTTTCAAATGTTCCTTTCATTCCTGCTAGCCTGAAATGCCTCCCTCCTATCGTCATTTATGTGGCATTTTCAATATGAAGGATGTTCCGGGCGTTAAAAAAGACGGCCAAAGCCGTCTTTCTTTGCCATAGTTTTCTTTACTTCCTTTGAATTTCGCGATATAATGAACCTATTGGCTTATATGGTAAATACGAGAATAAAAAAAGAACCCCACC
>JAAWSH010000097.1 GCA_022801475.1 Acutalibacter sp.
GCCAAGCACTATCTGTGCAGCGTGGCCTATGTGAAGGAGCTCTCCTACTATAAGAACATCACCGCGGCTATTAAAGTGCTGCGGCAGATTGTGGCCTATGCCAAAGAGCGGGGCATGCAGACCGCCATTGTCAACTGCTTGATGGGGGACAACTACATCCGCACCCCCGAGCAGTGGAAGTTGGTGCTGGACGAGGTACCCGGGCTGGGAATTAAGTACGACCCCTCCCACAGTTTTGTCCACGGGGGCCAAAAGGGCCTGTACCTGGAAGAGGGCCTGGAGTGGGGCGCACACTTTACCTACTGCCACATTAAGGGCGTCATTCAGCGGGGAGACTCGGACGAGGTCCAGATGTGGAAAACCATGGGCTTTTTAAAGCCCCATCCGGAACTGAAGGACGAGCTGCTGCCAAAGATTTTTGGTGGGAACAATCACTACGATAACCCTCCGGCCGGCATTGATGTAATAAACTGGCGGGCGTTCTTTGCCATTCTCTATAAGTACGGCTACGACGGATACCTGGCCATAGAGCCCCACTCTGCCACCTGGCAGGGAGAAAAGGGGGATAAAGGTGTAAGGTATACCATCAAATATATTCGGGATCTGATGATTCTGGACTAAAAAATAAGAAAGCGAGAGGCCTCCGGCATATAAGCCGGAGGCCTTGTTATTTAAAAAATTTTCATTGCCGCGTATTTTTTGAGGACAAAGGGGCAAAGCTAAGGGAAGAAAAAATTTGGGCCGCAAAAAATATTCTGCCCAAAGCGGAAAGAAGGAGAATATTCATGCTAAAGAAGCGTTTAATTTTGTTTGCCCTGTGCGCGGGGCTGGCAGTTCTGTTTACAGGCTGTGGAAACGGGAGAGTAGAAAGCACGGTTTCTGACGTGATCTCTAAGGCGGGCGAAGAGCTGGGCGATGCTGTTAGCCGGGTGGAGTCTGCGGTGGACTCCATGTTTGAGGACGACTCCCGGACCGAGGACAGCCGTTTAGACAGCGGCCTGGAAAGCGGCGGGAACCTGGACTCTGACCTGGCCGACGACGGCATTGTAGACGATGAGGGGTCGGACCCTTCGCTGCCAGAGAGCAGTGAGGACGACAACGGAATTTAGCCCAGCACTCGATAAGAAAAAAGGCCAAAGCAAAACCGCTCCCAGGGAATGGGGGCGGTTTTTGGTATGCATTTTTGTTTGGAGGATAGGGCCCCGAAGTTTCAGGCTGGTGAAATCATGGCTTGTTTGAAAAATCGGAAACGCCGTCTTTTTGCTTATAAGCGACCCTTTTCCATGTCAAAAATCCTCGTCAATCGCCAGATTGACTTGCGGTTTTTTCCTTGAAATGGACCTCTTCTGGGCAAAAATCCACCATTTCCCCTATTTTCAAACAAGCCCTAGAATGTGTGGAAGAAAGCGAGCGTAAAGGTTTTTTTGAGGGGGTTAAGGGATTTTTTTAAAAACATCTCTTAACCCCCCGGAAGCGTCTCCCCTCAACGAGAAGTAGAACAGTGCCGCCAGGTTTGGCAGAGCCATGAGGCCGTTAAAAGCGTCGCCTAGCTGAAACACCGCTCCCAGGGGCAGCAGGCAGCCCAGAGCCGCCGCCAAAGCCGCCGCCGGGGCGTAGGTCTGGCGCAGCCGGCCCTTTACCAAATAAAAGAGTCCCTCCCGGCCATAACAACACCAAGCGGTGACTGTGGCCAGGGCGAACAGCGCCGTGCAGGCGGACACCGCCCAGCCGCCCCATTTCCCCAGGGCTGCCTGGTAGGCGGCAAAGGTGATCTCGGCTCCCTGGCGGTCTGCCGTACCCGCGCACAGAATACACAGGCCTGTTACAGTGCACATAACAATGGTATCCGCGAACACCTGGAAAATGCCCATGCACCCAGCTTCGCCAGGGCTGTGGCCCCGCAGGTCCTGGTAGGCAAAAGCTGAGCTGCCCAGCCCGGCCTCGTTGGTAAACACGCCCCGGGACACCCCGGCCTTCATGGCCAATAACATTCCCGCGGCTCCGCCCGCGCCTGCCTTCCATTGAAAGGCTCCGGAAAAAATGGCCTCTAAGGCTTTGGGCAGATTACTCCTGAATACCCATAAAACCCCCAGCGAGGCGGCAAAAAACAGCAGGGTCATGGCAGGCACCAGCTTTTCGGTGACCTTCATGGCCCGGGAAAGCCCCCCTTTGGCTACAAAAAACACCAACCCGCCTACCGCGGCGGCAGTGGCCAGGGGTGGCACGCCTAGCTCCTGGCAAGCGGCGGAGAGAGCGTTGGTCTGCACCATATTCCCCATGCCAAGGGAGGATAGACAGCACCCCACCGCGTAGATAGCGGCCAGGGGCCGGCCCACTTTTTCTATGTAGGATAAGGGCCCGGGTCCGCTGGTTACTTTCCGGTGTTTGGCGGCCAGATAGTTTTCGGCGTAAATGGTCATCATGCCCAGCAGGGCTGAAATCCACATCCAAAACAGCGCGCCGGGTCCGCCCACGCTGATGGCGGCCGCCACCCCCACGATGTTTCCCGTGCCGATGGAACCGGCCAGGGCCGTAGAAATAGCCTGAAAGCGGGTGGAGCCCTCCTGGGTCTGCTGGGCAGTACCGCCCACTGAGGCCCGCATCCACCGGGCAGCACAGCGAAGCTGAAAGAAACCGCTGATCAAGGAAAAGTGCAGTCCCGCTGCCACAATAAGGCTGAGAACAGGCCAGCCCCATAGGATCCGGCTGAAAATTTCCAGTAGATCAATCCTCATCGCCGGCCCCCAGAAAATCCGCCGCCGCTTTGGAAAGACTTTCCGCAATCTTCCCCACATTGTTTACCAGCCAAGCCTCGTCCTGGGGATTGTCGTGGTAGCCAAGCTTGATCATAACCGTGGGCACCCGGGCGGTGCTAAGTTCTGTGGGAACCGGGGTGGGGGCGGCATCTACCAGCTCTGGCTGGGGATAGGCCTCTTTTATATGCTGGGTAAAGATCTGTGCCGCCCGGCGGCTGGCAGGGCTGTACTCGTAAAAATACACATGGGCTCCTTTAACCGTGCCCTCCACCTCTGCTGGGGCAGCGTGGCTGCGAAGGATGACCCGCAGGCCGCAGTCCGTGGGTTGGGGAGCATCCTGGGGCGCTAAGGACAGCTCTACCCCAAGAGCGGAGAGGAATGGTCCGGCCGCCTTGGCAATCTGACTCATCCAATAGTCCTCGCCGCCGCCGTTCGGGTACTGGTCCTGGCGGCTGGAGGGTACGATGCAGACTTTCGGCATGGTTTCGCCTCCTTTTTGCTGCACATATTGATTGGTTTTCCGGAGACTCTGGTTGTGGCGTAGAGGGACAATCTATCTCCCGGCCTGGAGTTTTTGGAAGAAGGTTTCAGAGCTGATTCCAGAAACCCGCAGGTAGCGGCCCAGGCCATAGAGGGACTCTGGGTCCCGGGTAATTTGATTCAGCTTTTCCCGGCAGGTCAGGGTGGCAGAAAAGCCTAGCTCCCGGACAATCTCCGGGGTGGAGGCGCTTGTGGCCCCAAAGGGATATACAAAGGTAGAGGGTGCTTTTCCCAGGTGCTCTTTAAACAGCGACTGGGCCTTTTCCAGGTCTGCCGACAGCATGGACCGGTAGGCTGTTTCACTTTCTCCCGGCAGCTTTTGAACCCCCAGCCGTCCGCCGCTGCTTTTATGCAGGTTATAGCTGTGGTTTTGCACCTCCACCAGGCCAGAGTCCACCATTTCTGTCAGGTGGTCCCAGGTGACATGGGTATAATAGGCATTGGTTTCTCCAGTGGCGGAAAAGTCTTCTGTACATTTGCAGATGGGGGAGATTACAAATTTGCACTGCTGACGCTGGGCGATTTCAAAGGCATAGAAATAATTATTATAATATCCGTCGTCAAAAGTGATCAATATGGGCTTTTCCGGAAGCGCGCCGCCCTGGGTATAGTCAATAAGGTCCTGCATCAGGATGGTGGTGTAGCCCTGCTGCTTTAAGTAGAGCAGGTCGCTTTCAAACTCTGCTGGGGAGATCACATATTTTCCGTGGCGGGCCGGGTCTTTTAGCACAGAGTGGTACATAATCACCGGCAGTTCTACTGGCTGCTGCGCCTGGGCCGCTCCGGCGGAGATCACCGCCGCCCCCAGCAGTACCGCAAATAACCCCAAGCCCAGGACCCGCAGGTTTATTTTGAACAGGGCAAAAAGCCCGCTTCGCTTGTTTTTTGTCATGCCGCTGCCTCCTGCTGTTTGCCGCATTAGTAAAGTATAGTCCTGGCAAGTGGAAATTATTCCTCATTTGCCAGGAAAGGGGGATGTTATGAGAGGGCCGCCGTTTGGCATGATGGCTAGAAATACCGTTGAGAAAGAGAGTATTTAAAAATATTTTGAAATACTATTGACAGCTTTTCACGCTTGTGATAAACTGTATTTAAGGAAATTTTGAAATAGAAACGGGGTGGGGTTTTTGCCGGTGGGAGCAATCTTGTCCGCGCTGGCGGATGAGAACAGAAGAAGCATCTTACTAACGCTTAAGAAGGGGAAGATCAGTTCTGGCCAGCTGGCCCAGGCCCTGGGCATGACGCCCCAGGCACTGTCTTATCATTTGGCCAAGCTGAAAAAGGCGGACTTGATCTACGAGACCCGCCAGAGAAACTTCATTTTCTATGAGGTGAACTTTTCCGTTTTGGACGAAGCTATTCTTTGGATGGACCAACTGCGTGATTGTGAGGAAAATTCTTATGAAAAAGCATAGAATCATTCTGCTGGTGACCATGTTTCTGCCCCTGGCGGCTGTGTTGATTGCCTTGCCCTTTCTGCCAGAGGAGATTCCAGCCCACTATGGCTTTACCGGACAAGTGGACCGCTGGGGCAGCAAGTATGAAACCCTAGTTTTTCCTGCGTTCAGCGTGCTGTTTGGACTCCTTATGCTAGGTATGGCAAAGTATGCCGGCAAACAAGAGGAAAACGGGCGGAATAACGAAAGGATCTGCTTGATTACAGGGATTTGCTGTAACATTCTTTTTGTGGCAATGACCGGGTTCTTTCTCTATACCGACTTCCAGAAGGTGGAAAACCTAAACCAGGCTGCGGTGGAGATCAACCAAATTATTTTCGGCCTTCTGGGTGTGGGGATGGTGGTCATTGGCAATCTTCTGCCCAAGACAAAGCGCAACTCCATGCTGGGGCTGCGCACTTCGTGGAGCATGAAAAATGATGTGACCTGGCAAAAGAGCCAATGGTTTGCGGGCGTTTCTTGTATGATTGCCGGCGGGGCCACGGTGGTATTCTGCCTGCTGGTAAAGGGGCTGTCCTGCCTGCTTTGGTGGCTGGGGATTAGTACAGTGGTAATGATTGTGGACGTTGTTTATACTTACCGGGTTTATAAAAGATTTGGCGGGGAGTAGGGGGAAACCCGCAGTTCATTCTGTTTTGAAACAAGCCCTAAAAAGGGTTTTTAGGACAAAGAGCATGGAGAGGGCCAGGACTATTCTGAAATAAATAATTTATCGTTCCCCCAGGCCCCGAAAAAACGCCGCCTTGACAAATCGTGGCGAATGGTATAAAATAAGAAAGTCCCAGTTTTGGGATTTTCTCTGCCTCCTTAGTTAAATGGATATAATACGCCCCTCCTAAGGGCGGGTTGAGGGTTCGATTCCCCCAGGGGGTGCCATCCTGTGGATATAAAAAAGATATTCGTTCAAAAAGCCCCGGAATTCCGGGGTTTTTTGATGCCCGAAAGCCTGGATTTGAAAGGTCAAAAACGTAGATGAAAATTTGGCGTTTTGGCTTTCCGGCAGGATGTGAACCCTCACACCAACAGAATAAAGAAAAACGAGAGGACCAGTGGAAAAGTTGCTCGCCCCCTCGCCACGGAAATACATAGCCGGTCGCTGGAGAACAATCTCCAAAACAAGCGACCGGCTTTTTTATTTTCAGAAATGAGGTGCATCAAATGATTAAGGTGAAAATCACTGGAAAGGTCGGGACTTCGCTCCAACGAGAACTGCCCACCGACATCCATCAGCTCTACCACGATATGCGGGAGGCCGGTATCAACAAGCTGCCCCGAAATATCCTGCTCCGGGATGACAAGGACGTGGATCTCCAGTTGTCAGCCGACAGTGAGATTGGCAGCCGCCTGCTGCGTGTATTTGGCAGAAATGATACCCTGGCCGACGCCAACACCGTGGCATTCGCCGTCAGCACCGCCAGAGAAGAAATCCTGCCGGAGCTGGAGCAGAACATTGTCCACAACCAGTATCTCACTAATGTCACCCTCTCATAAAGAATGACACTACACGCAGGACATAGCATTCCTGTTACCTCCGGCAAAGCTGATTTGTACCGCAGACAGAAACTACCTTATGCCGAATCTGTATTAACAGTAGCAGCTACCAAAAATAACGGGGGGTAACACAATGAACGAATTAAAACCGAGAATCCATGACGAGGCACACGGCCTTGATTACATCCTTGCTGGGGACTACTACATCCCGGCAATCAAATTGCCAGTGGACGATGACCGCCCCATCGGGAAGTGGGGGCGGATGCACCGGGCTTACTTGGAAGAAACAAATCCGCTTCTGCTCAACCACCTGATTTTGACGGG
>JAAWSH010000098.1 GCA_022801475.1 Acutalibacter sp.
CTTCTGGGTAAAAATCCGTCATTTCCTCTATTTTCAAACAAGCCCTAGCCTTAGTGTCAGGCATGGAAAATCTATAAAAATTATACTGTATGGAAGGGGCATTGTCAAGATCTTTGCTAAAAGAAACTGCCTGACTAAGGAATTTTCCCTGCACTTTTGGGCACGGCCACCCGTATGGCCGCTACCGCATTCCCTGCGCCCCACTTTGATTGACCAGATAAATCAGCCGTACGCCCGCTCTCATGGCGTATTTCACAGTATATACCGTGCCGCCCCGGCCCTTCTTGGTGGTCAGGTAACATATACAGCAGCTGCTGTTATCCACCATATACCGGTTCCGCCGCAGCAGGCAGTCTTCTTCATAAAAATCACTTAAATAAATTGCCTCGTCCGCGGTACGCAGCAGCCCCTGATAGGTGGATATATTCTGCGGCGACCAGCCGGCCTCCTGCCCCGGATAGGGCAAAGCCAGCACCAGCCGGAAAGGGTACGCGCCTTTATCCCGCATACGCACTACCTCCTGTGCCGCCATGGTATCAAATCCCAGGGCTCCCCCCGCAATGAACGTATCAATCCCCTCTTGATACAGCTCTGTCATCCTTTCCCGCAGCTGGCGGCGAATCCAAAGCCCCTCCAACTCCGGAACCCGCCTGTGGCCGGTAAAGCAGCAGCATTTCTCTCGAATCAGTTTCATGTTCTCCCCCCATTCTATCCAGGGGAATCATAGCACAAAACGGAAGAAATGTCAAAATGTGCCAAAAAAATTCACGGTCAAAACCGAGAGTACCACAGCCACCATGTCCCCCAATAAAGCGGCCGGCACTGTATAACGCAGCTTTTTACACTGGCAGGCTCCAAAGTACACCGTAATGGCATAAAAGGTGGTCTCGGTGGAGGAGGCCAGCACAGAGGCAATGCGGCCCGTCTGGCTGTCCGGGCCAAACCGTTGGAGAAGAGAAAGGGTGTAAGCCGAGGCCCCGCTGCCGGAAACAGGCCGCAAAACAGCCAGCGGCGCAATCTCTGGAGAGATGCCCGCCGCTTTTGCCAAAGGCTCCGCCACACCACAAACCAGATCCAGCAGGCCAGAGGCCCGCACCATACTTACAGCCACAATCAAGCCTATTAAGGTGGGCAAAATACGCAGCGAGGTGCCAATTCCCTCTTTTGCGCCAGCCAGAAAGGCGTCGAATACCTCCACTCCCCGGAAGAAGCCGAACATCAAAATAATACCCAAAATGACCGGCAGTGCCGCCGCGCCTACCGCTTCCATCCGCCCACCTCCTTGCCCCACCGGGCCTCCGCTATTTTGCAGAACGCTACCGCCGCCCCCAGGGAAGCCAAAGACGTGACCCATATTTCCGGCAAAATGCCAAAGGGCGCGGTACTGCCGCAGGAGGCTCGCATAGCCGCCATATTGATGGGCAGAATTTGCAGGGAGGCTGTGTTGATCACTACAAAGAGGATCATCCCCCGGGTGGGCAGCACATCCGGGTTCCGCTCTGCCATTGCCTTCATAGCCGAAAGCCCCAGGGGTGTGGCGGCATTGCCCAGGCCCAGCAGGTTGGCCGAAAGGTTCATGCAGATCTTTCCCTTCAGCTCCGGGTCGTCCTTATAATCAGGAAACAACCGATCAATGATAGGAGAAAAACCTTTTGCCAACAGTTGGGTTAGACCGCTTTCCTCCGCAATGCGCAAAAAGCCCAGCCAGGCACACATGCTGCCCAGCAGAAAGATGGAGAGCTCCACCGCGTCGGAAGCTCCTTCCATGACAGCGGAGGAGAGCTCCCCCAGCCTTCCATTTACCGCCGCGCACACCACACTAAGCGCGATCATGCCGAACCAGATAGAATTGATCATGGGAACCTCCTTTAAGGGCCAGGGACATATGTCACCCAAATCCGTGAAACCAGAAAGTACTCCGCCAAAATTCCTATTGACTTTGGGGCAAAAAAAGCTTATGGTATTCCATGTACATCATAAAGAAGAAAGGACAACGTATATGTTTGGAGAAAAAATTCTGAATTATTGGGACGACATTCTCAACGACCTGGGAAAAATGGTGGCCATTCCTTCCGTGGCCGTGCCCTCGAAAACCGGCCTGCCCTTTGGCGAGCCCTGCGCCAAGGCCATTGATACTGTGGTGGAAATGGCCAGAGGCTATGGCCTTACCGCGAAAAATGTGGATTACTACGCTGCTCACGCCGAGTACGGCCAGGGCCAGGGCAATGCCGTGGTGATGGCCCACCTGGACGTGGTGCCTGCCGGAGAAGGCTGGAACACCGATCCCTTTACCATGGTGATCAAGGATGGAAAGGCCTATGGACGGGGCGTAACCGACGACAAAGGCGCGGCCATTGTGGCGCTGCACTGTCTGCGGGCCCTGAAAGACGCTGGAGTAAAGGGCAACCGCAAGCTGCGGGTGATCTTCGGCTCCGGCGAGGAGGTGGGCATGGCGGACATGGGCCACTATTTTTCTAAGGAACAGCTGCCCGATATGGGCTTTACTCCGGACTCCTCCTATGGCATCTGCCACTGCGAAAAGGGAATTATCAACCTGCGCGTAGAAGGCGCCAACGACTCCCCGCTGATCAAGTCCTTTTCCGCTGGAACCGTGGCCAACGCCGTACCCGCCAAAGCCCAGTGCCAAATTGTCTGCACAGAGGAAGAATTTACCGGGCTGAAAAACGCTGCCGCAGACCATGAGGCTCTATTTACGTTCACCCGCACGGCGGACGGGGCCTCTATTCTGGCCAAAGGGCGGGCTGCCCATGCCTCTACACCCGCCGCCGGCCTGAACGCCGCCTCCTGTTTAGTGGACCTGCTGGCAAAAGCCTTCGGTGCGGACCGGCTGGGTGGCTTCTTCCGGTTTGTGCAGGAGAAAATCGGCCTCTGCTCGGACGGAAGCAAGATAGGGGTCGCCCTTTGGGACGAGCCCAGCGGCCCGCTGACCTTTAATCTCGGGTTGCTCAACGCCGGCAAAGACCAGTGCAGCCTGACTGTGGACATCCGTTATCCCGCCACCAAAGACGGCGGCCAGATCTCTGGGACAATCGAAAAAGCCGCCCAGGAGGCTGGACTAAGTTATACCCTGCTCTCTGACGCGAAGCCCTTGTATCTGCCAAAAGAGAGCCCCCTGATTACCCTGTTGTCTGGGGCCTACCGGGACATTGCCGGGGAAGAATGCAGCATCTTCTCCATGGGCGGCGGCACCTACGCCCGGGAAATGCATGGCCGGGGCGTGGCCTTTGGTCCGGAGTTTGCCGACGACGAGCCCAGCCATATTCATGACGTAAACGAACAGCTGGATCTGCGCCGGTTTAAGCTTCACGCCCAAATTTGCCTGGAGGCCATGTATCGTATGTTTACGGCAGAGTAAGAGACCGCTGTGTCCAATTTATATGCTGCCCGCCGGACAGTATATGCAAAAAAGCCCAGGGGAAGCGGTTTCCCTTGGGCTTTTCTCTTACGTTTCTTACCGCACGGCCCGCACCACACGCCGGGTGCGTTCCAGATACGGAATGGTCTCCTGGTAGTGGCGGCTGACCACACAGGAAAAAAGAATGTCGATCATGGTCATTTGGGCAATCCGAGAACTCATAGCTCCGCTGCGGATGGCCATTTCCGGGGCGCTAAGCCCAAAGTGCACGTCCGCGTACTCTGCCAGGCTCACCCGGCCATAGCGGGTGATGGCAATGAGAAACGCCCCGTTTCGCTTGGCCAGCTGGGCGGCTTGCAGCACCTCCCGGGTCTCCCCCGACCAGGACAAGGCAACAGCCACATCCGCCGGAGTCAGGGAGGCTGCGGAAGAAAGCTGCAAATGGGGGTCTGAATAAGCTGTTACCCGCTTATTAATGCGCATAAACTTCTGTTGGGCGTCCTGGGCCACCAGGTTAGAGGCCGCGATGGCGTACAGGTCTACCCGCTGGGCATGGAACAGCTTGTCCGCCGTCATTTCCACCAGATCAGGTTCCATCAGGGATAAAGTTTCTTCTATGGCCTGAATATTATGGTGGCACACCTTCTTAATAACGTTCTCCGCCCGGTCTCCCTCCCGTATGTCCGTGTAGCGGCTCTTTTCCACATTGGCGTTTTGGGCAATGGCCAACTCGGTAACCAATTGGATGGAAAAATCCCGGTAGCCCTTGCAGCCCAGCTTTTTGCAAAACCGAACTACCGCAGCTTGGCTAGAACCGCTTCTCCCCGCCAGTTCCTCCACCGAAATACCCACCATGCTGTCTAAGTTTTCCAAAACATACTTAGCTACCTTCCGTTCAGAGACCGGAAGGTCTTCTAAAACTTGGTTCATTTTCAATACTACTCCTGCCACACATCAACACCTGCCTATGAAATTTTGCTCCCACGCCAGCGCGGCACAACCCCAGGCCGCGCAATACTGGGGAGAGGTCACGGTTATGTTGGGCCGTTTACGTTCCAACTCCTCCCGCACATGCGCTTTCAGGTTCGGCGAATTTTCCAAAAGCCCTCCCGCGCACACACAGCGCACCGGGCTTTCGGGCTCCCACAGCTTTTCAGCCGCCACCATGGCCAGCTTTCTTAAAGATGCCGCCACCTCACGCATAATGCGAAGCGCTGTCCTGTCCCCTTTATTATAAGCTATATCGCACAAAAAAGCTAGACCAGCCACATCACTTTTTTCCTTTTTTCCGTAATAAAGCGCCTCTACCAGCTCATCCACCCCAGAAAGTTTCCAGTGTTCCAGCACCAGTTCCGTCAGCGCGGTAGGCTTACCTCTGCCATCTGCTTGACAGGCTATGGCCTGTAAAATTTTTCGGGACATATCATACCCGCTGCCCTCGTCTCCCATAATATGGCCCCAGCCTCCGGCGCGCCAGGTCTCGCCCGCCTCATTCCTTCCATAGCAAATAGAGCCTGTACCAGCCATCAATAGCAAGCCCACACCAGAATCCGCGCCGCCCCGCAATGCCCCCCGGGCGTCGGTAGTCACCAGCAGCGGAAAACCGGGCAATACCTCTTTTAATATCTCCTCCAGCTTTTTCCGGGCATTCCTGCGTCCCGCTCCGGCGGAACCCACGCATACGCCCCGGCACCCAGACCTGGGCAAGCCGGACTTGGCAAAAAAATTTTCTATCAGTACCAAGAGGTTGTGCCGCACTACATCCTCTGGCAGAGAAGAAAGGCCCGTGCCTCCGCCAAAAGCTTCATACAGCAGCTCCATTCCGCGCCCCGCCGCTATCAGCCGTGTCTTGGTACCGCCGCCGTCGATCCCAATCACATACTCCATTTTTTCCTCACATCATTCCTGGCAGTTCCCGCCGCAGAAGCTCCTCCGCCCTGGAGCAGATCCAGTGCGCCTTGCGGACATTGGGCTCCTGTTCCAGCAGGGAAACGGCGGTGTCAATGCTGCATCCGCATAAAAGCATTAGCAGTGCGGACTTTAGCCCGCCGCCAGAAGCCCGCAAAGCCTCTTCCGCTTCCCAGCGGCTGACTCCCACTGCCTGCATAATAATACGTACAGACCGGTCCCGAAGCTTTTTGTTACTGGCTGAAAGATCTACCATCAAATTTTGATAGGTTTTTCCCAGACGGACCATTACAGCGGTGGAAATCATATTCAGTACCATTTTGTCCGCCGTTCCGGCTTTCATTCGGGTACTGCCCATAATGACCTCTGGCCCCACCACGGGCACAATGGCCACCTCTGCCGCGTCAATTACTGTTCCTGGACGGGCGTTGCATAAAGCAACAGTGGCAGCCCCCCGCTGCCGGGCCCGCCGTACCGCTCCCAACACATATGGGGCGTTGCCACTGGCTGTAATACCCACTACCGTGTCATTTAGGCCCACGTCTAGCCGGTCGACATCCTGTGCTCCCAGGTCCTCGCTGTCCTCCGCCCCTTCAATAGGGATACGCAGGGCCCTGTCTCCCCCGGCAATAATGCCCACCACCATTTCTGGGTCTGTGCCAAAGGTGGGCGGGCACTCGGAAGCATCTAGTACCCCCAGCCGGCCGCTGGTGCCTGCCCCGGCATAGATCAGCCGGCCGCCCTCCTGCATTCCCTCAACGATCATTTCCACTGCCTGGGCAATCTTGGGCAGTTCCTGCCCCACGGCAGGCGCTACCTTGCAGTCCTCAGAATGTATCATCCACAAGATCTCTTCCGTGCCGCAAAGGTCGATCTCTCTTGTTTTCGGATTGATCCCCTCGGTTACCAACTGAGTATAATCCATCTTAATGTTCACTTCCCTTCCTTCAAAAAGTGAAAGCGTGGCGGAGTAGTTTCAAAGTTCCTTCGGATGGTGTCGCAAACATTTTCTATTATAGAATTATTGGGCTTCAGCGTCAATAGTTTTTTAGAGAATCATACCGTTAACCGTCGGTTTTTGTTCATTCAATCTATTTATTTTTATTTTATGATTGGCTAAAATCTTAACTTAAGCTTATCATAGCACCTCTTGAAGCAGAATGCAAGGCATTTTTAAAAATATTTTTCTCTATATTCAATATTACTTGAA
>JAAWSH010000099.1 GCA_022801475.1 Acutalibacter sp.
TTTCATGATCTCCGCCACCTCGCTCATCTCAATCATAAAGGTAGACTGCCCCGCCGAAAGGTCGTCGGAGGCCCCCACCCGGGTGTATATGCCATCCACAATGCCAATCTCCGCCACAGCCGCAGGCACAAAGCAGCCGGTTTGCGCCATAATGGTGATCAGGGCTGTCTGCCGCATGTAGGTGGATTTCCCCGCCATATTTGGCCCGGTGATAATGGCCACCCGGGTGTCGTTCATGTCCATATCCACGTCATTAGGCACAAAGGGCGTGTCGTGAAGCAGGGCCTCCACCACCGGGTGGCGTCCGTCTTTTATGTACAGCTTACCGCTAACATTTACCACAGGCCTGGTATAATCGTTCTTCACTGCTACAGTGGCAAAGGAGCCCAGCACGTCTAAAGCAGCCACTGCCTTGGCACTGGACTGGACCCGAGTAAGCTCTTGGGCCACCTTGCGGCGAATTTCCTCAAAAATTTTACCCTCCATCTCAATGGAGCGGTCATGAGCCCCTAACACCCGATTTTCCAGGTCCTTCAGCTCCTGGGTAATATACCGCTCACTGCCGGTGAGAGTCTGCTTGCGGATATAGTCCTCGGGTACCTGGCTCTTGTAGGAGTTGGTTACTTCAATATAATAGCCAAACACCCGGTTAAAGCCCACCTTTAGTTTGGGAATACCGGTACGTTCCCGCTCTCGGGCCTCTACCGAAGCGATAAGGGCTTGCCCACCGGTCATGTCGCTACGTATGGCGTCCAGCTCCGGGCTAAAGCCCTTGCGGATCAGCTTACCCTCGCGGATGGTAAAAGGCGGGTTCTCGTCAATGGCTTCGTCAATAAGCTGGGCCACGTCTTCCAGACCGTCGATTTCGCAGTTCAAGTCCCCTAGCAAGGTAGCCTGACAGCCATCTAAAATAGCTTTCAGTCCCGGTAACTTTTGCAGGGCCGCACACAAAGACCGCAGCTCCCGGCCATTGGCAGAGCCGTAAACGATACGGGTCATAATACGTTCCAGATCGTGGATGCCAGTAAGCTGGGCGTCCAGGTCATCCAGCAACTGCTGAGATTGGGTCAGCTCTTCCACAGCGTTCAGCCGCAGAGTAATCTTAGCGGGACTTAACAGGGGCCGCTCAATCCATGCCCGAATTAGCCGCTTGCCCATGGGGGTCCGGGTACGGTCCAGCACCCACAGCAGGGAGCCCTTGCGGTCCTTGTTGCGCATGGTCTCCACCAGCTCCAGATTCCGCACAGTATTCAGATCCAAGGACATATAGGCAGCATCTGCCTCCAGCTCAATCTCAGTCATGCGCTCTAGCCCAGTGATTTGGGTCCGGCTTAAATAGTCCAGCAGTGCGGCAATGGCCAGCACTGTCAAGGGCTTGTCTCCCAGAGAGAGCTGTTCCAGGTCCTTGCCGCCAAACTGCTCCGCTACCACCGCTTGGGCCATCTCTGACTGGTAAATCTCCTGATCCATGCATTCCACTGAAGCGTGCAGCCGGTCTCGGATAAATACGGCTAGCTCCGTCAGGTCTGTAGCCAGAGGGTTGATCAAGATCTCGCTGGGGCAGTACCGGCTCAGTCTGTTTTCCAGCTCCCGGATCATATCTTGGGGAGAAGCTGCGTCCAACCGGCCCGCATAGAGTTCTCCGGTGGAAACATCTGCAAAACAAATCCCCGCCTCACTGTCGTGGTAACAGATAGAGCAGATATAATTATTTTTGGATTCATCCAGCATACTGCCTTCCAGCACTGTTCCTGGGGTGATCACCCGGACCACCTCTCGTTTCACCAGTCCTTTAGCCAGTTTGGGGTCCTCCACCTGGTCACAGATGGTCACCCGGTAGCCTTTGGCCAGCAGCCGGGTGATGTACCCCTCGGCGCTGTGAAAAGGGATGCCGCACATGGGGGCCCGCTCATCCTGGCCGCATTCCTTGCTGGTTAGGGTCAGATCCAGCTCCTGAGAAACGGTTTTTGCGTCATTAAAGAACATCTCATAAAAATCGCCCAGCCGAAAAAACAAAATGGAATTAGGGTGTTCCTTCTTCACCTGGAAATACTGCTTCATCATGGGGGAATATTCTGCCATGCCCCTTTAACCCACCTTATCTTTAATAATCTAGCTATGGTCTCTTAGTGGCACCCCGCGCAGCTGGAACAGTCCCCGCCGCAGCTGGCCGCGTCATAATCGCAAGTCTCCGGGTCCCCACCGTCGGCACACAAACTTAAAATGCCTGTCACCCGCTGGAATATAGCATCAAATTCCGTCTTTGCCGCATTGTAGCGGATCATATGCTCATTGGCCATAATCTTGGCGTACACGTCCCGGAATTCCTGGTTCAGCCGCTGCATCGTTTCGTCGTTACGGTCAGGTTTCGCGGCCTCGTTGCTGATGGCCATGCGCTTAAGATTAAACTCTCCAATGGCGTCCTGTAGCTCCTGGTCCTCGTCGCTCTGCTGGCGGGCCAGCTGCATCTCCACATAGCGGGGGTCCGCCTGAATAGCCTTGCCCAGTTCTCTTGTCAGTTCGATAATGTCCATGTTAAAAACCTCCGATAAAAATTAAATTAATGGATATGGTGCTTCTCTCTGAATTCGTCCATAAACATTTTGCAGTGGTAGACCTCCATCAAGGCCTCGTCCTCCCTGCGCCAAACCTTTTCTACCTCAATTTTGCGCCGGATTTCCTCCGGGGAGGGTTCCGCGGGAAAGATCTCGCAGGGATAGCTTTCGCAGAATCCGCAGTGTTCATACCCTTTCTCCAGTACACAGGCTCGGGTGCGGCAGTCCTTGTCAAAATATTCCGCGTCCTCCCTCTGGCAGCCGCAGCCGTCGCATAGGATGGCCGCAGGGTCCCGCTGAAAGTCAAACATCCTCTTCCACGCGTCAACCAATTCCACCCGCCGGTCCAGGGCCTCCACATTTGGGCGGTACAGCAGACACAGGTCGCAGCGCATGCCGCATTTGGCGAAAATCTCCATAACCCTCTCCCCTACTTGATGCGGTATTTTTTCTCAATTACTTTTTTATAAATGAGTACCAGCGCCACGGACCCCGCTCCACCTATGATGCACATCAGCACCGTGGCCTCCATAGGCCGCCATAGCGCCACCAGGCCGGAAATAATGTAGACCACACCGTAGCTGCCCCACAGCCACCCCATAGCCCGGTTGTAGCCGGGAAGGTCGCTGACACTCTCTTTGGGCACCTCCCGGCCGGACCAAAAATTCATAGGCCGATCCCGCAGCCTTCGGGCATAGATGCCTATGCCTAGAAAGATGGCCCCCAAAATCAAACACACTATAAAAAGAATCCATTTCTCCATGCTATTCGCCCCTATTATACAAAAGATTTATTTTCGCCAATCCGGGCCTACGACGGACACGCGTACCGCTGGATGGCGTTAAACTCATCCCCGGAGATCTCATAGACACCGTTGTACGGCTGCTCGATAAAGAATTCGCCGTCTCTCCTAGGCTGACGGTAAACAAACACCGTGGATACACCGCCGCCTGTGTGGAGAAAATCCACCTTTATCAACGCCTCTTCCTCAACATTTACCGGCGCATCCTGAACGCTCTCGACTTTTGTACTTCTGTTGTTCCCTTTGAGAATAAAGAGCACGTCCTCCGCGAAGGCCCCCTTCTGTTCCACCTCTTCCCTTTATAGGTCAAGGTCACGCCTTTAAGATCGTTATAGTCCGGCAAAATTAGCTCATAGCTCCGAAAACTGAAAAAATGGAAAAGCACCCAGGCGGCAACCAGGAGCAATCCGGTCCCGACGCAGCACAGGACGATGACTAGACTTCTCTTTTTGGCATTCATACACAAAGCACCTCTCTTTGACAAAACAAATAATTCAGAACGATTCCTTAATGGTCCGTCCCCGCCGGCCCCAGCCACTGCCGGGCCTTTTGCCGGAGCGTCTCCTTATGGGGCTCTATGTCCCCCTTCCCCTCTATGCCGCAAAAGTAGAGGCTGTCCGCCATCGCAATGCCCATATGTCCGCACCAATGGGCAATGGTCTCGATGATATGCTCACACTCGGCGGGCCTTTGCCCCGTGCGCAGGGCTAGAGCGTAGCAGCGCTTTCCCGGCCGCAACCGGGGATGTTCAGAGTCGGGATTGGTGTCGCTGTAGGGCGTGCAGCGGTCGATGAAGGACTTGAAGATTCCTGGCACATCCGCCCAGTAGGAGGGCGCGGCAATCACCAGCCGGTCCGCCTGGTCCATTTTTTCCAGCAGTCCCTGCATATCGTCTTTGCGCACACAGGCGCGGGTTGTATAGCAGGCCTTGCAGCCTAAACAATAATCAATTTGGTAATCCCCTAGGCAGACCAGTCCGGCCTCTGGAACCACTTCCTGCATGGTTTGAAGAATTTCTTGGGTGGCCCCATTGTTTTTAGGGCTAGCATTGACAAGCAGTGTGGTCATATTCATCCTCCTTCAAACACCCTCGCAGACTCCAACCTCTGGCCTCGGTGACTTGCACCTGGGCAAACTGGCCCACCAGCTCTTCTCCTCCTGGGAACAGCACCACCAGACTGCCCGCCGTCCGGCCCGAGAGCCACCCGGTCTTTTGGTCCCGGCCCTCTACCAGCACTCGCTGGTTACTTCCTACCAGAGCGGCACAGTGCTGGACGGCAATTTTTTCCTGCACTTTTAAGAGCTCCGCGAACCACCGGGTCTTTTCCTCATGTGACACCGGGTCTGGCATACTGGCAGCTTTCGTGCCTGGACGAGGCGAGTAGATGAAAGTGAACAAGTTGACAAATTCCACCTCTTTAATCAAGGTAAGCGTGTCTTGAAATTCCTCATAGGTTTCGCCAGGAAAGCCCACGATTACATCTGAGGTAAAGGTGATGTCCGGCATGACCTTTCGGGCGTAGGCAACCAGCGATAGGTACTTTTCCCGGTCATACCGGCGATTCATCTCCCTTAGCACCCGGTCGTTGCCAGACTGGAAGGGCAGATGAATGTGGTGGGGAATGTGGCGGCTCTGGGCCATTACGTCAAACAGCTCTTTGGAGGCGTCTTTGGGGTGAGAAGTCATAAAGCGCAGCCGCCAGTCTCCATCAATGGCGTCCAGCTGCCTTAGCAGTTCGGAAAAATTAGTAGGTTCCGGCAGGCCCTTTCCATAGGAGTTCACATTCTGCCCCAAGAGGGTGATCTCCTTATACCCCCCCTCCACTAGAGAACGGCATTCATCAATGATATGCTCCGGGCGGCGGCTCTTCTCCCGGCCCCGGACGTAGGGCACGATACAGTAAGAGCAGAAATTGTCACAACCGTACATAGCCGTGACCCAGGCCCGAGACTCGCCGTCCCGGCGTACCGGCAGGCCTTCCCGAATGATGGTTTCCTCCTCCCCCAGCACCAAAACTTGCTCCTGGCGGTCCAGCACCTGGTAGAGCATCTCTGGCAGCCGGTGGATTACATGGGTGCCGAACACCAGATCCACAAAGGGAAAGGTCTTTTGCAGTCGCTGGGCTACTGGCTGCTGCTGGGTCATACAGCCGCAAACCGCGATAATTAGCCCGGGCTTTTTTCTTTTTAGATGCTTCAGTGCTCCCACGTTTCCAAAGACCCGGTCCTCAGCGTGCTCCCGCACGGCGCAGGTATTAAAAAGAATAAGGTCTGCGTCTTTATCATACTCTGTAAAGCCAAAACCCATTTCAGCCAGCAGTCCTTTGATTTTCTCCCCATCTGCCACATTTTGCTGGCACCCATAGGTACGTACATAAGCCAGCGGCACGCCCTCTATTCTCTCCTGCATCATCCTGCGGACCTCCGCCTTGTATGCGGTCCATTCTCTATCCAACAAAAGGCCACGCTCCTTTTCTACCATCTGCCTATAAAGACCCATTTTATATATTTTAGCACAAGACCGTTAAAACTGCAAGATCGTTCCTTGTGTCTTGTGCGGACAAAGCGCACATTATGGTTTATTGAAGAATAGTATAGAATATCCCGCCTGTCCTCTTCTGCATTCAAAAGCTTTGCTGTTCTTTTCTCTTTTCGATTTTGCCCTTGCAAGGATTCTTTTCTTCGCCTCCGAAGCACAATTGCGTACCATACCAGTTTTAATCACCATCATGACAGAAACCAGGTTTTGTTTATCTAAGTTCTCAACTAAACAAATTTTATTTTCCAAGTAGAGCGCTGCATTTTATAATAGACATTCCTTTTCGAACGTGCTATAATGTATGCAAAATGTACATTCGGAGTTTCCCCAGATAGCCAAGCAGTTGTCTTTTTACTTGGCTAAAATATGGTAAGCTCCAAATGGGTTTCATTCTTAATCATTTTTTAACTTAATCTTTTAATCACAAAAGGGCTAATGCAGAGGAGGATCATTTCGATGGACAATCAATTGGTGTGGTCGGATGAGTATAATCTCGGTGTAGAGATTATCGACAAAGAACACCAGCGACTATTCAAGATCATCAACAAGCTTTTCGCCTTTGGAGAAGAGGAAAAGAAAA
>JAAWSH010000100.1 GCA_022801475.1 Acutalibacter sp.
AAGCCCTCGGCCCGGTAAGTGCTCTCGTTGCCATAAGGCCGTCCGTTTTCTACAATCTTGGGCCCCACAGCCACCGCCATCTGGATGTCCTGGGTGCTAGAGCCATTGTAATAGGTCTCCAGGTCAATCCAGTCTCCAGCCTTCACAGTGGTCAAAAAGTCGTCGTCCGGGCCCCGGGCCCCCCGCTGGGCCAGCACAAAGCCGCTTTGGGGCAGGCTGACGTCCGTATCCTTATAGACAGCGGTCACCAGCCCGTCCGGGTTCACCACAGCGGCATATTTGGGGGCAAAGCCCAGGCTCTGGCCCCACCACTCCCGGGTAAACACCATCCGGGTGCCATCCTTGGGGTCCGCGGGGTAGCGGTTGCAGCCCACTTTGCTGATGGTAGACTGGCTTCCGTCAGCCCGGGTAAGGGTGGCGGAAATGTCCACAGAAAAGTTTTCAATGGAAAAGTTCCCGCCGCCATCCATGGTCACCGCAGACTTGGCGGGGGAGAAATCGTTGTACACCGTGGCCAGCTTTCCGTCCTGGATGTGGGTGCCGTAGGGGTCGTAGGTGGACATGTCAAAAAAGGCGGCGTTTACCAAGATCTTGGCCCCAGTACGGTTGATCACAGAGGTCACGTTTTCTCCGCCCCGCACATAGTTGTGGCCCATCGTCACCCCAGGGGTAAAGTCCTTGGGGTTAAACTCCACTGCGGCCACCGCTGTGCCGTTTATACGCTTGTGGATAAGCTTGTACCCAGCGGACTCCACATAGTCCAAAAAGGTGGCGTACAGCTTGGCGGCCTCGGCCCGGGTGGCGGTGCGCTTGGGCCGGAAGGTGCCGTCTTTGTAACCGTTAATCACCCCGCCCCGCTGGCACTTCATCACACTGGAGGCCGCGTAGCCGGAGATGGAGCCGTAGTCGGAAAAGCTGGCGGAGGCCACCCGGGCGGGCAGCACCTGGCCTGTGGCTGTGGCAAAGTTCATCACCATAACGGCCATGTCCTGGCGGGTAACCGGCCGGCCGGGGCCGAACTTGCCCTGGCCCTGGCCCTTGATAACGCCCGCCTCGTAGGCCCAGTTAATGTACTTATTATACCAGCGGTTCTGGGCCACGTCGGAGAAATCGCCCCTATAGTTGTACTGGGCCAGCTCCTGCTCGGTAAGGGCGGTACGGGCCAGCATGGTGGCAAACTCCGCCCGGGTCAGGGTGCCCCCAGGGGAAAAGGTGGTGGGGGTGGTGCCCTTTAGCACCCCTCGGTTTACCAGTTCTGTTACAGAGGCCTCGTACCAGCTGCCCCTGGGCACGTCGGAAAAGCGCGCCGCCTGGGCCCGCAGAGGCGCCCCCAGGCACAGCAGAGAAAAAACCAGCGCCAGGCACAGCGCGGCCCGGAAGCGGCGCTTTGGAAAAGCGAATAATTTGGTCAAAACAGGAAATCTCCTTTCAGGGTTTGTAACTATTTTGTAATTATAACACGAATGGGAAAGGATGTCCAGTTTTTTTAGGCCAGGGAAAAAGTTTCGAAAAAGAAATAACCACATAAAAAATAGTATTTGCTTTTTTCTCCGCTTTCCTGTAATATATATTGTAACAGGGAATTTTCCCTGAACATCTTTATACATAGTATAGGAGGGTATTACTCAATGATTTGTCCTAAATGCGGCCGGGACATCCCGGAGGGCACGGTGTGTCCCTGCTCCTTTGAAGCTCCCGGACCCATACCAGGGGCCGTGCCCCTGTCCACCAACCCGGCGGTGAATGTTATCAAGCGCCTGGGCTCCTCCGGCCTGTTTTTGGCCATAGCCATTCTGTTCTCGGTTTCCGCCCTGTTCACCATTTTGTCCTCCGCGGCCATGGGAGACGTTATGATGAACCTGTACTACTACGGCTACTCCATGGGCCTGGATCTGGAAACCTTGGGCAGCCTGATTGACGCCATGTACTCTACCTCCATCCCCCGGGCCATTCTGGGCTCCATCCCCACTATTTTGCTGGCTGTGGCCATGTGGATTCACTATGGCACCTGCCGCAGCACAAAAAGCGGGAACATTTCCACCGCTGGCCTCACCATCTGCAAGGTGCTGCGCTATATCAGCATGATTGGTATGTGCCTTGCCACCGTGATGCTGGTCATTGTGGGCGTCATTCTGGTTCTTTTCTTTGTCAGCGGCGGGGTTGACAGCATGTCCAGTTCCCTTTACGGCGGCTCCAGCTCCTTTTATGGCAGCTCCAGTGTCGAAGAGGTGGCGCTTGGCATTGTGATGGTGCTGGGGATATTCATCCTGTTCTTCAGCTTCTTCATGGTGCTGGCCATCACCTACCAGGCCAGCATTATCCGCATGATCAACCGCACGAAAATCAGCGCCCAGACCGGCACCCCGGATAACCGGGTCTCTGGCTACCTGATTGCCATGAACTG
This sequence comes from Acutalibacter sp., assembly GCA_022801475.1. GTDB lineage: Bacteria > Bacillota > Clostridia > Oscillospirales > Acutalibacteraceae > Acutalibacter. Next base: position 2,405 of record JAAWSH010000100.1, read on the forward strand.
CATTGTGGCCGGGCTAAACATCCTCACCAGCCTTTTCGTCCTGTTCACCTCCCCGGTGTCCGCTGTAGCCACCCTGGCCAACGCCGTGGGGCTTATTCTGACCTCTGTGCTGCTTAGCCGCTACCGCAAGGAAATGGACGCGGTGATCTATCCCCCGGCTGTTCCGGTCATTCCGGTTGTTCCCGTACAGCCTATGTATGGCCAGCAGCCTATGCCAGGGGCACAGCAGGTGCAGCAGGCTCCTCAATACCCGGATGGCAGCCCTGCAGAGCCCCCCGCACCGCCACAGGAGCCCTCTGAACCGCCCCAGACCTAAAAAGCCCCTATGGGGGCGCTGGGCAGAAAATTTGACAAACCACGTGAACGATACTCCCAGCGTTTTGTCCCAGAAAAATAAGCCCCTAAGAGCAGATGCCTCTTGGGGGCTTTTATTTTTTCAGGCAACCCTGCACAAAGATTGTGCGCGAGCTTGCGCAAGAGTTAATCAAAGATCAACTCTTCAGATTGTTTTGTCAGATCGTACAGATTGAGTGCCGTCAATCAGACCATTTATGGTCTTGCGCAAACGAAAAGCTGTGCGCAAAACCTGCAAGCAGCTATGACGAAAAATACGCAAGCAAATCCTGTACAGTCTTTGTGCTGTGTTGCCTTCATAAAGCTGCCGCGGCTGGGGCCGAAAGACGCCGCTATGCCAGGGGGCGCAGCGGCCGGGCTTCTCCAGCACTTACTCCATTTGCAGCAGGTCAAAGTTTACCGGGGTGTAGAACAGCCGCCGGATCTCGTCCTGATTCTGGGACTGGCCCAGGGCCCACATCAGCTTGGTCACAGTGGCCTCCAGGGTCATGTCATAGCTCTCCAGCAGCCGGTAGCGCTCCTTTACCCTGTGGCCCACCTGATACACAGAAAGGTCGCTACCCTCCTGGGGCACCTGGGTGGCCATTACAACGGTCTTGCCCTCCCGCACCAGGCGGTCCAACTCCTCCAGGTAGGCGTCTGGGATGCCCCCCACCCCGTAGCTCTCAATAATCATGCCGTCGCACAGGGCCCCTGCCGCGGCAAAAGCCTCGGGGGCCAGGCCTGGGATCAGTTTGAGCAGTACCACCCGGCTGTTGAGCCGGTGGCTAAACGTAAGGGGGCCCGGCGCGGGGGCGGGGATGAAGCGCACCAGCCGCTGGCCCCGCATTTCTGCCAGGTCCGGGAAGTTCAGGCTGGAAAAGGCATTGTAGCTTTTGGTGCGGGTTTTCCGGGCCCGGGTGCCCGCAATGACATGGCCGCCAAAGACAATGTCTACGCCGCCGTCTCCCAGGCAGGCATAGCGCAGGCTGTCCAGCAGGTTTTGGCGGGCGTCGGTGTCCTCCTGGTCAATGGGCTTTTGGGCCCCGGTGAGCACAATGGGCTTTCCAGAGCCCTGCACCAGGTAAGACAGGGCGGCCCCGGTGTAGGCCAGGGTGTCGGTGCCGTGGCAGATTACAAAGCCATCATACCGGTAATAATTTTCTTCAATAAGCCCCGCCAGCAAAAGCCAGTGCTGGGGGGCAATATTGGTGCTGTCCAGGTTTAGGGGCTGAAGGGCGTGTATCTGACAAAAAGAGGCCGCGTCCGGCACATAGCCTAGGAGCTCCTGGGGGGAAAGGGACGGGGCCAGGGCTCCCCCGGTTTTTTGAGAGGCAATGGTGCCCCCAGTGGCAATGAGAAGGAGTTTTTTCATGGGAGAAGGTCCTTTCTGGAAAATGGGAACGCGCGGGGCGAGTCTTCTCCTATTATAGCACCAAAACCCCAGAGACACAAGTAAAGCGGAAGAGCCTACGCCTAGGCCTTTCTCCACTCTCTGGGCGAAACCCCGTAGTACTGGCGGAACTTTCGGTAAAAAAAGCTGGTATTGTCATATCCCACCGCCGCTATAATATCTTCCACTGGCAGGTTGGTGCTCTTCATCAGCCCAGCCGCCACCCTAAGCCGCTTTTCCAGCAACAGGTCTTTAAAGGTCTTGCCCGTGGCCTGCTTTACGCTGCTGCTTAGGTAAGAGAGGGACACATGCAGCTCCTCTGCCACCCGGGTCAGGTCTGCGTCCCGGTAGTTGTCCTCCACTTCCCCAAGGGCCGCCAGCACCCCGGCGTTATATCCTGGGGTGTTTTTGGAAAGCCCCTGGGGGCTGCCCAGCAGCTCCATTAGCAGCAGGCCCATGGTGGCCTGGGCAATCTTCTGCCCTCCCCCTGGGGCGAAAAGGCAGAGCAGCAGGTTTTCCACCAGGTTCTGCACTGGCCGCATTTCCCCGCAGTGGAAGTGCAGGCAGCTTTGGTCCCCGCCCCCCTGGCGCAGGCCGTCCAGCAGCAGCCGGGCCAGCACGTTTTCCGTGCCGGTCATGGTAAGGGCATAGTCAAAAAACTGGGGCAGCACAATAAAGTTTACCCCCACGTCCTCTTGGCCAGCGGCCTCCACCTGGTGGCGGGCGTGTTGGTTCAAAAACAGCAGCTCCCCGGCCTCCAGCTCCACCTCCAGTCCATAGTCAATCTGGTGCCGGGTGCTGCCTGTGCACATGTACATAATCTCCACATAGTTGTGGCTGTGGGTGGGAAAGGCCGCAAACCGGGTGTGGGGCCGCAGGGTAATCAGCTGCCCCCGGGCCAGCAGCTTGGCGCTGTCCACCGTGAACTCCCGGCCAGAGGCGTACAGCGCCTGCTCCACCCCGCCCCCGGCCAAAATACGCTGTTCCTCCGGGGTAATTTCCCGCAGCCGGTCCATCAGCTGGCCAAGCATAGCTCTACCTTAGGGCTAACGCCCTCCCCGGCCAAAATACTTTGGGCCCGGTCCTGGTCCAGCACATTATATTTCACCATCAGGCCCACCACCTGGCGCTGGCGCTGCTGGGCCAGGTCCGGGTTTTCGTTAAGGTCGTACACCGAGGGCGCGTTGGGAATACCCGCCAGCAGGGTAGCCTCCCAGTCCGTCATGGCGGCGGGGTCCTTCTCAAAATAGGTCCGGCTGGCGTCTCCCACCGTGTAGCAGCCGCTGCCAAAATAGATACTGTTTACATACAGCTCCAAAATCTCGTCCTTTGTCAGGTCCGCCTCCAGCTTCCAGGCCATAAAGACCTCGGCCAGCTTGCGGGTCAGCTCCTTTTCCTGGGTAAAGTACAGGTTTTTGGCCAGCTGCTGGGTAATGGTACTGCCCCCTTCCGCAAAGGAGAGGGTGCGCAGGTCGTTATAGACAGCGCGGCCAATGGCAATCAGGTCCACCCCACCGTGGTCATAAAAGCGATGGTCCTCTGTGGCCACCACAGCGTTCAGGTAGGTGGCGGGCAGCTGCCCAATGGGGGTAAAGCCCTCTTTGGCCCGCACCTGCTCCACAGCCCGGGCAGTGGGCAGGGCCTCCAGGGCCTGGGTGTACAGGGCATAGCCCCGCAGGGCCAAGGCCCCGGCAGCGCAGAAACATACTGCCAGAAGTACCAAAAGGGTGTTTCGAAGAATTTTCACGCCGGTCCGTTTCTTTTTCATGGTTCACGCATCCTTTCCTGTTCGGTACCCCCATTATACCCCCACATTCTTACAAAATCCATAAGACCGGCTTACAAAAGGCTAGCAGAATCTTACACTTTTGTCACCTATCCAGCGCCCAGCCAGCGCAAGCGCTGGACCATTAGTCGCGGAGGCGTTCGCTCCGGCTCACTTGCCGGTGTAAACCGCCAGCCCAGCCAGCGCGGCAGCGTGACGCTGCACCCAATGTCGCGGAGGCGTTCGCTCCGGCTCACTCGCCGCTGTAAACTGCCAGCCCAGCCAGCGCGGCAGCGTGACGCTGCACCCAATGTCGCGGAGGCGTTCGCTCCGGCTCACTTGCCGGTGTAAACCGCCAGCCCAGCCAGCGCGGCAGCGTGACGCTGCACCCAATGTCGCGGGGGCGTTCGCTCCGGCTCACTCGCCGCTGTAAACTGCCAGCCCAGCCAGCGCGGCAGCGTGATGCTGCACCCAATGTCGCGGGGGCGTTCGCTCCGGCTCACTCGCCGCTGTAAACTGCCAGCCCAGCCAG
>JAAWSH010000101.1 GCA_022801475.1 Acutalibacter sp.
AGTTTAATTTTTTTATATTTAGGCATTGTATTTTTCTTATAATGAATCAAAAGCAAGCTAAAATAAGGATGTAATGCAATATATAAACAAACGTCCCCGGCAGGAGGAAAATCCCGCCGGGGCATATGCTTTTTACTCTATTTTTGCTGATACGGGCTTCCCGGCTGGCCCCAACCACCCAGGTCCTGGCCAAAGAGGTTCATATACCGCTCTTCTCCTGGGGCGACCACAGGCGCGGCCAGCCGCAGCCGGTCTATAAAGGGCAAGGCCTTGTCTGTCAGCCGCTGGTCTATTAGCACGTTGGCTATCTCGCACAAAAAAAGCGTGCTGTTTGCCTCTTGGCCATTGTCTCCCAGACGCCCTCTGGCCAGGGACTCTTCCTTTAGCACCCTTAACTCAAAGGATACGGGACTTTCCACAATAGTGGGTACTTTTAGCACCCGGCCGGGCTCCACGGTGGGCAGGTGTGTCATTTTTTCGGGCACATCCCGGCCGCTGGTGCAGCCGTAGTAATCGGCCAAGGGTAATAGGGGCTCTGTAACCAGGTTGGCGGAGAACACGCCGGTTTTGCGGATCAGGTCCTTGGTGGTTTTTTCTTCGCCAATGCAGGCCATTGTCCCCAGTTTGCCGTTGCCCTCTCCCAGCCAGCAGTAGCTAAACCAGCAGAACAGCCCAAAATGGGGCGTGCCGTTTTCTTCGTAGTTGCCATAGAGGAACAGGGCCTGGGGGCAGAAATCATTGCCCAGGGAGCCGTTTATTTTTGCCATGCGAATCACCTTTCATCTTTTGCTGCCGGAGCTCTGTTTCGCAGGTCTCCAGATTGGCCAAAACCTGGTCTAAGAGACCGTCCAGCAGGGCGGCGTCTTCTTGGGTCATGCCCTGGTAAAATAGCCGGTTCATCTCTTGAGAGAGCTGGTCATAGGTCTCTTGCAGCCCCCGGGCCCTGGGGGTTACAAAAACCAGTACCTGCCGCCGGTCGTTGGGGGAGGGGCGGCGGGCGATGAGCCCGGCGCTTTCCATATGTCCCAGCATGGTCGTTAAGGTGTTTTTTGCCAGCCCGGTTTTTTGCACCAGGGTAGAGATGGGCACAGCGTCCTGCTGCCAAAGTACATAGAGAATCGGCCCCTGGGGGCCGCTAAACTCGGACACGCCGCTCCGGGCTAAAAGCCGCTGAAAAACCCGGTCTTGCAGCCGCTTGACCTGTGAAATGAGAAACCCGGTTCTGGTTTCGATGAGGATCACCTCCTAAATATAGTACCATATAGAACTAATGTTGTCAAGAAAAACAAATCATTGCCTTGAATATACCATGGGGGGCAGGCGGTGTCAAGCGGCTACGCACAAATCCCCCGCGGCCACATATTATAGCAATAAGAACCAGGGGAAATCACCCCAAAAGGAGGAGATACTATGCCGGATAACGAAAGCCTGCCCGAGTTCGAGAGCCGGGATTGCTTTAAAGAGGCTGTATGTATTGAGGCTATGAGAATCTATGATTCCTGTAGCGCCAAAGACTGTCTCGAAGACCTTCGGGTCCTGTTTCCCGCGGCCCGCCAGCCCATGATCGACGCCGCAACCAATGTGCGCATCAAGGACGTTTCGGTGATCACGGTCTACACCGACTTACAGCCCATCCCGTTTAATAAGGGCTTTTATTCGGTAAACATGACATTTTTCTTTGACGTCACCGTAGAGCTCTTTGGGGGGCCGGCTGCCTGCCCGGCGCCGGTCAGCGGTGTGGCTGTGTTCAACAAAAAGGTGGTGCTATACGGCAGCGAGGGCAATGTGAAGATTTTTTCCTCTGCCCAGTGCACGGAGGAGCCAGAACCCATTGACGACGCCCGTTCCCTGCCCAAAGCCACGGTGCAGGTGGCCGAGCCGGTGGCCCTTTCGGCCAAACTGTGCGACTGCTCCTGCCGCAACGAGCCCTATTGCCGCATCCCCGAGAGCATTTGCCAGCGCTACGGGGGAGAATTTGATTCCGCGCCCCAGCGGAACAATGTGTACGTAACCATCGGCCTGTTCACCATTGTGCAGATTGTGCGCAGTGTGCAGATGCTGATTCCCGCCTACGACTTCTGTGTGCCAGAGAAAGAGTGCGTGACCACCACAGACAATCCCTGCGAGCTGTTCCGGCGCATCGATTTTCCCACCAGCGAGTTTTTCCCGCCTCGGGTGGGGGACGTGAACGAGGGCGGCTGTGGCGGCTGCCCAGGCGGGCGCTAAAAGAGAGGTTCCATAAAATAGAACGGCCCCCGGGCGCTTTGCCTGGGGGCTGTTTGCTTTATTCCACGCCTAGTACTGTGTAGTCCTGGGCCTCCACGGCCTCTTTCAGGGCGCTGTCCTCCAGGCTGTCGTTCAGGGTTACCACCGCGGTGCCGGTTTCGTGGCTGACCTGGGCGCTTTCCACCTGAGGCAGGGCCTCCAGGGCCTTCTTTACCCGGGCCTCACAGTGGCCGCACATCATGCCTTCAATCTTCAGGGTCTTTGTCATTGCGTGATCCTCCTTTAAAATGATAGAATCTTCCTGGCTGTCTTTCTGGATGGAATTACCGGGGGCCTGGTCTATACTATTATAATGATAAGAGCGCTGGGCCCCTTTATGGTCTCGCCGCCCGTCGTACAGCTTAAACCAGTTCAGCCGCAGGGCGTTGCTTACCACGCAGAAGCTGGAAAGGCTCATGGCCGCTGCTCCAAACATGGGGTTTAGAGTTAGGCCCAAGGGGATAAACAACCCCATTGCCAGGGGAATGCCCACAGTGTTGTAAAAAAAGGCCCAGAACAGGTTTTGGTGGATGTTCCGCAGAGCAGCCCGGCTCAGGCGGATGGCGGCGGGAACGTCCAGCAGGCGGCTCTTCATCAGAACCACATCTGCCGCGTCTATGGCCACGTCCGTGCCTGCGCCAATGGCAATGCCCAGGTCTGCCCGGGTCAGGGCCGGGGCGTCGTTGATCCCGTCTCCCACCATGGCCACCTTGCCCTGTTCCTTCAGTCCGCGGACTACGGCCTCTTTGCCGTCGGGCAGTACTCCGGCAATGACCTGGTCCACCCCTGCCTGCTTACCAATGGCCTGGGCGGTACGGGCATTGTCCCCGGTAAGCATGACCACCCGCATCCCCATGGCTTGCAGCTGGCGAATGGCCTCTGGGCTGTCCTCCTTTATGGGGTCTGCCACAGCGATAAGCCCCAGGGCCCGCCCGGCGGCAAAGAACATGGGGGTTTTCCCTTCTGCCGAAAGGGCCTGGGCCTGGGGGGCCAGACCGCTTAGGTCCACGCCGGCCTCTTCCATCATGGCTTGGTTGCCCCCCAAAAAGACCTGGCCGCCCATCTCTCCCTGCACGCCCCGGCCGTGCACTGCCTGGAACGCTGCCGCCTGGGTCACGGGCAGCTGCCGTTTCCTGGCCTCTTCCACAATGGCGGAGGCCAGGGGGTGTTCAGAGGGCTCTTCCAGGCTGGCGGCGGCGCACAGCAGGGCTTCTTCCTCCATGCCGGGAACGGGTACAATATCTGTTACGGCTGGCCGGCCGCTGGTAATGGTGCCGGTTTTATCTAGCACCACAATTTGTGTGCGCCCAGCGGCTTCCAGGGAAACAGCAGTTTTGAAGAGAATGCCGTTTTTAGCCCCCAGACCGCTGCCCACCATAATAGCTACCGGCGTGGCCAGACCCAAGGCGCAGGGACAGCTGATCACCAAAACCGAGATGCCCCTGGCCAGGGCAAAACCCACCCCTTGACCCAAAAACAGCCACACCAGAGTGGTAACGGCCGCTACGGCGATAACCGCAGGCACGAACACGCCAGAGACCTTATCAGCCACCTTTGCAATAGGGGCCTTGGTGGCTGCCGCGTCGCTGACCATCTGGATAATCTGGGACAAGGTGGTGTCCTGGCCCACCCGGCTGGCCCGGCAGCGCAGGTAGCCGGAGCGATTGATGGTAGCAGCGGAGACAGGGTCGCCAGGGGCTTTGTCCACAGGCAGGCTCTCCCCAGTTAGGGCGGATTCGTCCAGGGCGCTGGTCCCCTCCAGTACCACGCCGTCCACAGGCACGCTTTCTCCAGGGCGTACCGCAAAGATGTCCCCAGCCTGTACCTGCTCCACGGGTACCCGGTCCTCACTGCCGTCTTCCCGTACCAGAGAGGCGGTTTTGGGGGCCAGGCTCATCAGGCTCTTCAGGGCGTCGGTGGTGCGGCCCTTGCTTTTGGCCTCCAGCATTTTGCCTAGGGTAATCAGGGCCAAAATCATCCCGGCTGACTCAAAATACAGCTCCATCATCCAGTTCATGGACTCCTGGCCCGTCTGGGCAAAGGTCATGGCAAAGAGGGCATAGGTGCTGTAGACAAAAGCCGCCGCCGCGCCCATGGCCACCAGGGTGTCCATGTTGGGGGACCGGTGCCAGAGGCTTTTGAAGCCGCTGATAAAGAACCGCTGGTTGATTACCATAATCATGCCTGTCAGCAAAAGCTGGATGAGCCCCAAGGCCACGTGGTTGTGGGAAAGGGCGGGGGGCAGGGGCCATCCCCACATCATGTGGCCCATGGAAAAGTACATGAGTACTAGAAGGAAACCCAGAGACCACAGCAGGCGCTTTTTCAGCCGAGGGGTCTCCTTATCCTCCAGGGACTCATTTTTTTGTTGAGGTTGGGCTGCGGCGCCCTTTTCCGCCGCACCGTAGCCAGCGGCTTCTACAGCGGCCACCACCTGGGCGGGGTCCGCAGCGCCCTCCACGCCCATAGAGTTGGTGAGAAGGCTGACGGAACAGCTGGAGACTCCGGGAACGCTGGAAACAGCCTTTTCTACCCGGGCGCTACACGCGGCGCAGGTCATGCCGGTAACGGAATATTGTTTCATGGAAACACCTCCAAAGAATAAGGAAAAGCAAAAACAGCAGATAGAAGGAGCTCCAGGGCACGGTTCCCCTGGCGGTGTATGGATGATCTTGCCCTGAAAGGGCGGCGTAATGTATAAGCTGAAGCTAAAGGCCGCCTCAAAAGCGAACGCAAAAAGGACACAAAAGCGTGCTGTCTCAGGGGGGGCCCAAAAAGTACAGCGCTTTCTGGTCAAGAAGCTTCAAACAAGCAAAGCCTATTTCAGCAGTTTTTGCAGGGCTGCGGCCAGCTCTTCCACCTTATCCTCGTTGCCCTGGCGCAGGTCGTCGGCCACACAGGTGCACAGGTGCTGGGCCAGCAGCTCTCGGGAAAAAGCGTTCAGGGCTGCATTGGCCGCGGCCACTTGGGCTAGAATATCAATGCAATAGGCGTCCTTTTCCAGCATTCCCCGAATACCCCGGACCTGGCCCTCAATACGGCTTAGCCGGTTGACCAGCCGCCGGTATTCCTCTGTAGAGCGCTCTTTCTTTTGGCAGCCGCATTCTTGGCACATAGGGGGCCTCCCAATTGATGTGATTCCCTGCCGGTAACAGAGAGAAGGGATCTCATAATACCCGGAGGGGGTATCTTAATTATATACCCATGGGGGGTATTTGTCAAGGGGGTTTTTTAAAGCCGGAAAATTTAGTACCCTTAGGTTTCGCCAGTTCCCATGTAAAAAACGCCGCTGGGCTGAAAAACCCGCGGCGCTTTGAATGGATTTTATGAGATTTTTAGGCCTTGCCCACAGAGCCGAACAGCTCCATCTTTTCCTTCACGGTAGCCTTGATGGCTTCAAAGCCTGGGGCCAGCAGCTTGCGGGGGTCAAAGCCCTTTCCCTGCTGGTCCTTGCCGGCCTCAATGTACTGACGGGTGGCTGCGGCAAAGCTTAGCTGGCACTCGGTGTTTACGTTCACCTTGGAGACGCCCAGGTTGATGGCTTTTTTCACCATCTCCTCGGGAATGCCCGTGCCGCCGTGGAGCACCAGGGGCATGGTGCCGGTTTTCTCCTGAATCTTCTCCAGCACCTCAAAGTTCAGGCCCTGCCAGTTTTCGGGGTAGACGCCGTGGATGTTGCCAATGCCCGCAGCCAACATGGTCACGCCCAGGTCGGCAATCATCTTGCACTCATCGGGGTCGGCCACTTCGCCGCCGCCCACAACGCCATCCTCTTCGCCGCCAATGGCGCCCACCTCGGCCTCTACCGAAATGCCCTTTTCGCCGGCAATGCGGATGATCTCTTTGGTTTTCTCAATGTTCTCGTCAATGGCATAGTGGGAACCATCGAACATGACGGAGGAAAAGCCGTCCTCAATGGCCTTCAGGGCCCCATCATAGCTGCCATGGTCCAGGTGCAGGGCCACAGGCACCGTGATGCCCAGAGTGTCGATCATGGCTTTTACCATAGCGGCCACAGTGTTGAAGCCGCACATATACTTGCCCGCGCCCTCGGACACGCCGAGGATGACAGGAGAGCTGTTCTCCTGGGCGGTCAGCAGGATGGCCTTTGTCCACTCCAGGTTGTTGATGTTGAACTGGCCCACAGCATA
>JAAWSH010000102.1 GCA_022801475.1 Acutalibacter sp.
CAGGCCGTGGTGGCTATAACGCCCTGGAAGAGGGGGAGGTACGGCTGTACTCGGCTGGAGGGGCGGAAATTTTGCTGAAAAATAACGGGCAGGTGGTGGTGAACGGCCAGGTCTTTGCCCCAAAGGAGGCGGGGTGATGGACCTAAAGCTGGAAAACGGAAACATTGCCCTGGGCCCTGGGGGCCTGCCCCAGATGGTGGGGGGCCTGGAAGAGCTGCTGCAAAAGGCCTGGCTGCGGCTGAGCATCCGCCGGGGCAGCCTGCCCTATTGCCGGGAACTGGGCAGCGGACTGTGGCAGTGGAACCCCCAGGAGGACCATGCCCTGGACCGGGCTGTGGCACTGGCCAATGAGGCCCTTCTGGACCTGCCGGGGGTGCGGGCCAAAAGGGCGGAGACAACAGAGGGCGGCGTGCGGTTTTTGATGGAGACGCCGCTGGGAGAGGGGGAAATCATCATTGGAGACATACCAGGAGATTCTTGACAGGATGCGGGGACAGTACGCGGAAAAAAGCGGCGGGATACCCGACGAAGCGGGGGACATTGGCATACGCCTACAGGTGCTGGCTGGAGAAATCTACCGCTTGCAGGCGGGGATTGAGTGGGTCCGGCAGGCGGCGTTTCCCCAAACAGCCCAGGGGGAGCAGCTGGACCGCCACGGGGCCCAGCGGGGGGTGGCCAGAAGGCCCGCCCAAAAGGCCCAGGGGGTGCTGCACTTTTGCCGGTACCTGCCCTTAAGCTTTGACCTGGTGATTCCCAAAGGCACGGTATGCGCCGCTTACGGAGACGAGGCGGTGGAGTATGAGACCACCCAGGACGTGTCTTTGCCCGCTGGAGACCTGGCTGTGGGGGCCCCGGCCCAGGCGGCGGAAGCAGGCAGCCGGGGCAACGCGGCCTCTAACTACATTAACACCTTGGTGACACCGGTCAATGGCATACAGTATGTGGTGAACCACAGCGCCTTTACCGGTGGGGCCGAGGCGGAGGACGACGAGGCCTACCGCCAGCGGGTGCTGGAGGCCTTTTCCCGTCCTATTTTGATGGGGAACCCGGCCTATTATGAGGCCCTGGCCCGGGCGGTGCCGGGGGTGACAAAGGTCCAGGCCGTAGCGGGGGAAAGCGGCGGGGCGGCAGTGTACCTTTGGGGAGAAGGCCAGGCCCCGGACGAAGCCCTGCTGGCCGCGGCCACAGAGGCTTTGAGCCGGGAAAAGCCCCTGGGGGCGGCATTGACCATACAGACGGCCACTACCCGCAAGTGCAATGTGATGGCCACCATGAAGATGCGGCCCGGGCTGAACTTTGCGGAGGCCAAGGAGCGGGCTAAAGCCGCCCTGGCTCAGTGGTTTGGCCAAAGGGAGATTGGCGGTGGGGTGTATACAGGGGACTTAGCCCGGGTGATCCTGGGAGACTCCGCCATTGGCAAGCTGACCTTGAACAACACGATTGCGGACTATGCCGGGACGGCGGGAGTATTGCCCATTATGGGCGTGGTCTCCCTGACGGAGGCCACATGAGTGCCGGGGCGGACCTGCGCCGGATCCTTTCTGTCACAGGCGCGTACCAGTTGACCGGCAGCAGCCCGCTGGACTGGGAGCTGGACGCCTACGCCGAAGGGCTGGACGCGGCGTGGGCACAGGTGGACCGAGTTCTGGCGGAGCTGTTCATTGAGACCGCGCCAGAAGAAACCTTGGGCCAGTGGGAGATTTTGTTCCACGGCCAGGCCCTGCCGGGAGAACCGGCGGACCGCAGGCGGGCGCTGCTGGGCCTGCTGGGGGCCTACCGGGGGCCGGGGACCCTGGCAGAACTGAGGCGCGTGGCAGAAGCGGCGGGAATTGACGGCGCGGTGGAAGAGACAGAGACAGGCGTGATCATTCGAGCTAAAGGCTTTTTGGGCGTGAGCGAGACAGAGGCCAGACGGCTGCTGGCAAGGCTGATGCCGCTGCATCTAAACTGGGAACTGATTGTGGAGACGGAATAGGCGAAGAGGGCTTCTCGCAGGAGAAGTCCTCTTTTTTGCGGAAAGGCCCAGAACCCCAAGATGAAGCCGGCGGAACCACTGGGGGCGTCTCCTTGGCAACAGAAAAGCTTATGGTTTACACAAGAATAAAAATTTTTGGGCCAGGGAGGAAGAGCAGCCCAACTTGAAAAATTAGCTTTGCTGATTTTTTTGGTGCGTTGACTATAGTACCCGCCCCGGCGCTGAAAATAGCCCCGGCCGTGGCGGGTGCGGCGGCGGGGCACAGGACCATAGTCAAAGGCCAGGGGAGCCTGCCGCAGCTTTTCCCGGCAGCGGGGGCAGAGGGAGGGCGGCAGGGCGCGGTATTCTTGGCAGAGGGAGATTTGGGCGGGGGTAAGGGAGAAGCAGCGGCGGCAGGCTGGGCAGGTTAACGGTTTTGACATGGAAAACACTCCTTTTGCGGATGTTGAGGCCGTAAATAATCGTAAAGGGGGCTACAGGGCGGCAGGGTAAACCCCAGACCCCCAGACAACATATACCGCAAGGGGGCCCCCCAGGACAAAGCGTATTGCTTCGAACAACGTATACCGCAAAGGGGCAACCCCACAACCCAAACATAACCGTAAAAGGGGGTCACCCGCCGGGCATGACCGGGCCGCTGGGCGCATATTAGTAGAACAATGGAGGCAACACCCCACAATAACCTTGCACAGTGTTGCTTTGAAAGGGAAAGGATGATCTGTTGTGAAAAAGTATTTGGCCCTTCTTCTTGCTCTGCTGACAGCGGCCCTCTCTCTGCCGGCTTTGACCGCCCACGGCCAGGAGGAGCTGACCCTTTCGGCCCCGGCGGCGGTGCTGATGGAGGCTGGCACCGGGCAGGTACTCTTTGAAAAAAACGCCCATGAGGTGCGGCCCTGTGCCTCTATCACCAAAGTAATGACCCTGTGCCTGACCTTTGACGCCCTGGAAGCGGGCCAGCTGAGCCTGGAGGACCAGCTGACGGCCTCGGCCCACGCGGCCTCCATGGGCGGGTCGGACATCTGGCTGAAAGAGGGAGAGCAGATGAGCGTGGACGACCTGCTGAAAGCCACGGTGATTATGAGCGCCAACGACGCGGCGGTGGTGCTGGCCGAAAACGTGGCGGGCAGCGAAGAGGCCTTTGTGGCCAGAATGAACGAAAAAGCCCAGGAGCTGGGCATGGGGGACAGCACCTTTAAAAATTGCAACGGACTGGATGAGGACGGCCATGTGACCAGCGCCTTCGACGTGGCGCTGATGAGTCGGGAGCTGATCAAACACAAAAAAATTCAGGACTACACGCTCACCTGGATTGACTATGTGCGGGACGGGGCCACCCAGCTGGTGAACACCAACAAACTGATCCGCAGCTACCAGGGCATTACGGGGCTAAAGACCGGCACCACCACCCAGGCGGGCAGCTGCATCACTGCCACGGCTGAGCGGGGCGGCCTGCGGCTGATCGCGGTGGTGCTGGGGGCCCCCAGCACAGACGACCGGTTCCGGGACGCGGCGGCGCTGCTGGACTATGGGTTTGCCGGGTGGACCGTCACCGTGCCCGAGAGCCCGGAGCTGCCGCCGGTGGCAGTGGCGGGGGGCATGGAGGAAACAGTACCCGTGCGTGCGGGCGAGATGCCGGAGATTTTGATGAGGACCTCGGCTAAGGGAGAGTTGGAGGAAAAAATCAGCTGGAAGCAGGGGGTGACCGCCCCTGTGAAAGAGGGGGATGTGCTGGGGAAGATCAGCTATCTGGCAGGGGGAGAGACCGTGGCCCAGGTGGAGATTAAAGCGGCGGGAGAGGTGGCGGCCATTACCTTTGGCTCGGCCTTTGGATATTTGCTGCGGGGGCTGCTGACACTGTAGAAGCGAGAAGGGGTTTAGGGCTTGTTTGAAAATAGAGGGAATGACGAATTTTGGGTCAGAAGTGGTCAGATTCCAGGAAGAAACCGCAAGTCAACCTGTCGGTTGACGAGGATTTTTGACGCAGAAGATGACCGCTTCTGGGCAAAAAGGCGGCGTTTTCGATTTTTCAAACAAACCCTAATTATTTTACGGTAAACTCAGTCCAATCGACGTGGTTCAGCTGCATTACATCCTTTGAAAACACCAGGCCCTGTTTTTCATAAAAGGGTACGGCGTCCCAGGCTGCACAGGTATATAGGATGATGTCCCGCTGGCCCCCGGCAGCTTCGTGGGCGGTATGCAGCAGCTGGCTGCCGATGCCTTGGCCCACATAGTCTCGGTCCACCCCCAGGTCGGTGATGAACAGCCAGTAGGCAAAATCTGTAATGCCGAAGCATACACCCAAAAGCTTTCCAGCCCTGTCCCGGGCAGTCAGGCTGATGGGCACGCTTTGGACCAGGGTCTCAATACGCTGCTGGAAGCGCTCTTTTGGATACTGAGAACCCAGATCCGTGCGCTTGAGGAAATCGATGTACTGGGTGGCGGTCAAGCGCTCCGTCTGTATGGTAAACATGGCTAGGCTCTCCTATAGTGCCGGGTCCCGGCGCAACACCTCCAGGCACATGCGGCCATTGTGATACGGGCATTTCCAGGGCTCCACAATGGGCTTTTGGATGGGTGTGCCGTCTGCCTGGCAGGACCAGTACCACTCGGAGCCGGGGCGCTTGTCTACCATCACATCCCGAATATAGGCCCACTGGCTGCGGACCGCCTCTAAATAGCGCTCCTCGCCAGTGTGCTGCCAGGCGTTAAGAAAGCCCAACAGCGCCTCGGCCTGAACCCACCATACCCGGGTGGCGTCCACCACGCCGCTTTCGCTCTCGTTGGCAAAGCCGTTGCCTGGGGTATAGGCTGCTTCCAGAGTATGTTCCGCCATGCTTAGCAGCATGGGCCGCAGCCGGGCGGTCAGGGCCGGGTCGCCCAGCACATCCAGGGTGTGGTCCAGCAGCCAGGAGGTCTCTATATCGTGGCCGAAGCTGTGCAGGTCGATGAGGGTATGGTAGTCCAGGTCAAAGAATACCTCCTGCCGGCAGCGGTCCGGGTTGTAGATTTTCTCCGCCCAGGTGTTCAAGATCCATATCAGCCGGTCCCGCACCTGCTGGTCGCGGCCCGCCTCATAAAGGCCGGTGTAGCCCTCCAGCACATGGAGCAGGGTGTTCATGGTGCGGCCGGCCTCCACGCCGTTTTCGCTTAGCTTCTCGTTGCCTGCGGGCCGCCAATCAGCGGTAAAGGCCTCTAGGTAACCCGCCCCGTCAAAGCAGCGGGCTTCGATTTGATGAAACAGCTTTCGGGCCAGTTCCAGGGGCTCGTCCTGGCCACTGGCCTGGGCGTAGGCAGAGAGGGCATATACCGCGAAGCCCTGGTTATAGGTGTGCTTCGTGCTGTCAAATACCGTGCCATCCGGGTTCATGGACCAGTACACGCCGCCGTACTCTGGGTCCAGCATAGTGAGCAGGGCTTGATAGGCGTGGCGGGCCTCTTCCAGCAGGGCGGGGTCCTTAAGGAACTGGTAAGCTTGGGAGAAAAACCAGAGGATGCGGCTGTTGAGAATACAGCCCCGCTGGGCCTGGGGCTGGCGGGTCAGGTCAAAGTCCACCTGGCCCATATAGCCGCCCTGGCGGTTGTCCCTCAGGCCTGACCAGAAGGGGATAATGCGGCCGGTGAGCTCCTGGCGGATCTCCTGTACCATTTCTGTCAAAGGAATCATCTCCTAAAAATAGGGACTCCCGCACGGAACAGACCAGAGAGGCCGGTGGGGAGCCCTGAAATTTTATCGATTGCTTTATACCATTACATCAATTTACGGAACAGGACGATAAAGTCCTCCACCCCCGCTTCCCTGGGGTTGCCTGGGGCGCAGGCGTCGGCTGCGGCGGACTGGGCCAGAAACTGCAAATCTTCTTCCTTCAAAGCTTCCAGCTTGGTGGGAATGCCTACATCCACGCTAAGCTTCCGCACCGCGTCAATAGCGGCCTGGCGATAGGCAGCCTGGTCCATGCCAGCAGTGTCCACACCCATGGCCTGGGCCACGTCCCGCAGTTTTTCGCCAGTATATTCCTGGTTATACTCCATGACAATGGGCAGGCACATGGCGCAGGCCACACCGTGGGGCGTATCGTACACAGCGCCCAGAGTATGGGCCATAGAGTGGGCAATGCCCAGGCCCACGTTGGAGAAAGCCATACCAGTGACATATTGGGCCAAGGCCATGCCCTCCCGGCCGTCGGGCTCGTTATTTACAGCGGCCCGCAGATTTTTGGAGATCAGCTTAATGGCTTCCAAGTCCAGGCAATCGGCCAGTTCCCAGGCGGCGCGGGTGGTGTAGCCTTCAATGGCGTGGGTCAGGGCGTCCATACCTGTGGCGGCGGTAAGGCTCTTGGGCATGGTAGACATCATGTCTGGGTCCACCACGGCAATGTTCGGGATGTCGTTCACGTCCACGCACACGAACTTGCGCTTCTTCTCCACGTCGGTGAT
>JAAWSH010000259.1 GCA_022801475.1 Acutalibacter sp.
TGGTCAAAAGCAGTTTTTTGCCAAATCTACATCATATGCAAAATAAAGAAAAGGTGGAATGAATTTATGAAATTGGAACTGAAAAATCCTATGCAAAAGTCTGTGACAACGGGTGTTATGGCAGCACTTCTTGCAGTAATGTCCCTCATCTCAATTCCGCTGCCAATCGGTGTGCCCATTACGCTGCAAACCTTTGGCGTGGCGCTTTGCGGCTTTATGCTGGGGCCAGCCCTGGGTACAGCGGCCGTAGGGGTTTATTTGGCAATGGGCGCGATAGGCATTCCGGTATTCGCAGGCTTTTCCGGCGGCTTTGGAAGTTTTCTGGGGGCGACCGGCGGTTTTCTTTGGGGCTTTTTGCCAATGGCGTTTCTGTGCGGACTGGGAATCTGGCTAGGTAAAAAGCTCTATGTAGTACCCCTTGGGCTGCTGGGCCTGGCGGTGTGCCATCTGTTTGGCGCGGCACAGTATGCAATGCTGAGCGCTACGCCCTTTTGGCAGGCTCTTTTGGCGGTCTCCGTGCCGTTTTTGGTCAAGGATGTTATTTCGGTGGTAATGGCCTATTTGATGGCCCTGGCAATTATTGTTTCTCTAAAAAAGGCCGGGTTTGGGGGAGAAGCGTGAAAAATTTACGGGGACACCATCTGTTTTGCATATCTTTGTATACTGGCCACGGATATAGCCAGGCATTTACTGAAAATATGGACGCGATGATTAAGGGGTTAAAGAGCGGAGAAAAATTGACACTGTGCATGAAGCAGGACTGTATTTGTGAGGCCTGTCCCAATAGGGAAGAGGGCGGAGGCTGCGCTTTAGGCACAGAGGACGTTGTATGCCGGGATAAGGCCGCGTTGGAGGTACTTTGTCTAGAGGCAGGACAAGAAATCACTTGGCCAAGGATGGTCAGCCTAATGGGCCAGGTAAACAGGACGGATTTCCAGAAGGTATGCCACCGCTGCCGCTGGGTCAAAGAAGGACTCTGTTCCTATGAGTTGCTGTGTAGGTATAACGCGCAGGCCGCTAGAGAGCTTGGAACTCTGAAGTTTGAGACGCCTTAACATATTTTGCTCCACGGGTAGCTCCTAGCCGTAGGATGGAGCCATTCTTTACCATAGCGCCCAAGGCGGCCTCTACTGTAGTGGGGCTGATGTCCGGCAACGCGGCGCAGATTTCAGCCTTTGAAATGGGCTCAAGGCTTGTCTGAACAAACTTTTCAATTCGTGCCCGCTTGGTTAGCTGGCGGCCAGCAGCAGGCGCTTTTAGCTCTTGAAGGCTCAGATAAAGCAGGGAGAGAAACATCTCGATAAAAGGCAGATATTCGTTGCCGTTTTCTTCCCAATAGTTTGCGGCAGAAACGTAGGCCTGGTGATAGAAATAATAATATTTACATATATTTGATTCAATTGAAATATATTTGCATATAGAATAGCCTTCTGCCTCCAATAACATTCGAGCCAAGAGAAGTCCAGCGGTCCAGGGAGCATGAGGAAATGTGCAGATAACATCCAAGGTAAGGCAAGAAATAAGCAGAAGGGGAGAGGCAGCGGCCTCTCTCTTTTTTTTATAGGCGGAAAGAGCTGTAGATATAGGGGAATCTGCCGCAGTGATAGCGCGCTCTTCCGGGAAAACAGAGGCAAGTATATGCAAATACTGTTCTGGCGTCCAGGTAAAGGGCCGGACCGCTATGGAGATCTCTTCAAGAGCAGTCCGGTAGCCGAGACAGGAGCTCCCGGCCAACTGCTGAATTGCCTGAACAGAACGTTCTACCATCTCCCTCTGAATTCGTTTATAGCGCAGAAGGTAAGCTGGCTTAGAAAAGTTTTCACTGATTAGATCAATATTGGCAACCAAACTGGCAAGGCCTTGGGGAAGAGACAGATGGTGAAGAAAAGAATAGTCAAAATTTTTCATAAGCTGCCCCCGTGTTAAATATATGCAAAAGAGTATTTGCATATATTATAACAAATTATTGTGAGTGAAGCAATGGGAAACTAAAAAAGTGCTGTTTACAAGCATGAGTTATCTGCACACAAGAGTGCGAAAGCGCTTTATTCACCGGCTAATACTTGCTTTTCTGTCCAGTTTCCAGTATAATACAAAAAAGAGGGATGTTTATGGAGCTAAGCCTAGATGGACAAAATCGGGAGCTAAAATTACACGGAACATATGCGTTTCCAGTTTATGCGGACAGAAAACTGCTTTCTTCTTATCCTACAGGGGCTTTTCCCTGGCACTGGCATGATGAAGTGGAGTTTACCTTGGTGAAAGAGGGGCAGATTGAGTATCAAGTAAACGAAAGCAAATTTATTTTGACCACTGGACAGGGGCTGTTTTGTAATTCCGGCGCGCTGCACGCGGGCCGGATGGTAAAGGGTGACTGCGACTATATTTCTCTAACCTTCCATCCCCGGCTGCTGGCTGGCTTTGAAGGCAGTGCGGCTGGGGCAAAGTATATCTACCCCGTGGTAGAAAGCAAGTCTTTATCCGCACTGCCGCTGGATGGAGCGGAACTTTGGCAAGGACAGGCACTGTGTCTTTTGGAGGAAGTCTACCGGCTGACCACCCAGCGGCCCGCGCTTTATGAGCTAAATGTCCAGCGTCTGTTGATCGAGATTTGGGCGGTCCTCTATGATCAATGTGCCAAGCAGGTGCGCAGCGCTCCCCAGGAGGACCCGGAACGGCTTCGGCGGCTGCGGATAATTTTGTCCTATATTCACGAACACTATGGGGAAAAGCTTACCTTGGAAGAAGTAGCCCGCCAGGCAGGGCTGTGCAGAAGTGAGTGTTGTCGGTTTTTCAAGCGGCAAATGGGAATGTCTTTATTTAATTATTTGTTAGACTATCGCACTGGCCGGAGCATTTCTTTTTTGAAAAAGGGGCTTTCGGTTTCTGACGCTGCCCGTCAGGCGGGTTTTTCAGATACATCTTATTTTTCAAAAGTTTTCCGCGAGAGAACCGGGCGCTTGCCCAGCCACTACCGCAAGGAGGCCTTGGCAGAAAAAGAGCAGCATAGGCAGGAAAGGGGAGAGACATGAGGCAGCAGACATTTTTTGAGACAGCCCCGGCAGACACGCCGCTGGCCACTAGGATGCGTCCTCAGTCCCTGGAGGAATTTGTGGGGCAGACTCATCTATTGGGCAGTGGCAAAGTGCTGCGGCAGTTAATTGATAACGACCGGGTGCCCTCTATGATCTTCTGGGGTCCGCCAGGGGTGGGGAAAACCACCCTGGCCCAAATTATCGCGGGCCGGACCCAGTCCAACTTTATTAATTTTAGCGCGGTAACCAGTGGCATTAAGGAGATCAAAGAGGTTATGAACGAGGCCGAGCGTATCCGGCTTTTGGGAGAGAGCACCATTTTGTTTGTGGACGAGATCCATCGTTTTAACAAGGCCCAGCAGGACGCGTTTTTGCCCTTTGTAGAACGGGGGAGTATTATCCTAATAGGCGCCACCACAGAAAATCCTTCGTTTGAAGTGAACTCCGCGCTGCTCTCCCGGTGCAAGGTGTTTGTTTTGCAGGCCCTTTCGGCCAAAGACCTCTCTAGCCTTTTGGGCCGCTCCCTCACCGATCCCCGGGGATTTGGCGGGCAAGAGATCGATATGCCGGAAGAAATGCTGGAGATTGTAGCCAACTTTGCCAACGGAGATGCCCGCACAGCCTTGGGCACCCTGGAGATGATTGTACTAAACGCCCCCCGGCAGGAGGGCCGGGTGACGGTGACGAATGAGATTATTGAACAGTGTATTAATAAAAAATCCTTATTATATGATAAAAAAGGTGAGGAACACTATAACCTGATTTCCGCTTTGCACAAATCTATGCGCAATAGCGATCCCGACGCGGCGGTGTACTGGCTGGCCCGGATGCTGGAGGCAGGGGAGGACCCTCTGTACGTAGCCCGGCGGCTGATTCGTTTTGCCAGTGAAGATGTGGGTCTGGCGGACAGCCACGCTCTAGAGGTAGCCGTGGCGGCATACCAGGCCAGTCACTTTATTGGTATGCCGGAGTGCTCGGTAAACCTGACCCATGCTGTGGTATACATGTCTCTTGCACCCAAGTCCAACGCTTTGGAAAGCGCCTACATGGCCGCTGCGGGCGATGCCCAGGGGATGCTGGTCGAGCCGGTGCCCTTGGTTATTCGTAATGCCCCTACCCGGCTGATGAAGGAGCTAGACTATGGCAAGGGCTACCGCTATGCCCACGACTATGAGGCCAAGCTGACCACGATGCAGTGTCTGCCGGATTCCCTAAAGGATAGGCGGTACTATCTTCCCACCACCCAGGGCAACGAGGCCCGGTATGGGGAACGGCTGCGGCAGATTCTGGAGTGGAAGGCAGAGCACAGACGATTAGAAGAAAAAGGAGGTAGATAATATGGATCTTCAGAGGCTGGCTATAGAGGCGGCTCAAATTATCCGGGAGGACGGGGCCATGATCCGCGGCCTGTGTCACCCAAAGGTCTACTCCAAAGAGGGACATGCTAATTTTGTCACCGAGGGCGACCTGGCTTCTCAGAAATTTTTATTGGAGAGGCTGGGCGCGTTGCTGCCGCAGGCTCATTTCTTTTCCGAGGAGCAGGAGGAGAATGTCCTGCTCCCGGGGTACAACTGGATTGTGGACCCCATAGACGGTACTACCAACTTTATGCGTGGCTACCGGCCCTGCGCCATATCGGTAGGGCTGGTAGAGGATGGCATAGGCGTGATGGGGCTGGTGTACGATGTGTGGGGGAACGAGCTATTCTCTGCTATACAGGGAGGCGGTGCTTTTTGTAACGGCGAACCCATTCACGCGGCGGAAGTCCCCATAGAGAACGCCCTTATTGTGTTTGGAACTGCGCCCTATTACCGGGAACTGGCAAAGACAACTTTTGCCGCCTTGCAGGAGACCTTTCTTCAGTGTGGGGATGTGAGGCGTTCGGGCTCTGGAGCCATTGATCTGTGTACTGTGGCAGCGGGCCGGGCCGATGGCTTTTTCGAGGCCCGCCTGTCCCCCTGGGACTACTGCGCGGCTTCGGTGATTTTGAAGGAGGCCGGGGCGCTGTCGGGTACCCTGGGCGGCCGGCCATTAAGCTATGAGCAGGGAATGTCGGTACTGGCGGGTAGTCAGGCAGTCTTTGAAGGTCTGCGGACTATTGTGGAAAAACATTTTGGCGGGCTGTAATTTTTCTCGATATCCATTGACATCAGGCTTGTGGGATGCTATAATATTAAAAAAACAGAATAAATCCTTATCAAGAGTGGCGGAGGGACAGGCCCTATGATGCCCGGCAACCTGTGGCAAGAGCTGCAAGGTGCTAATTCCTGCGGAGTATAAGAGCTGCTGATGGCAACTCTCCCGAAAGATGAGGCGCAGTAAGGACCCTCGTTTTTCGAGCGGTCCTTATTTTTCGGTATGGATTTATCCTGACATCAAATCCAAGAAAGGGGTTATCCATTTATGAAACTATTTACTTCCGAATCCGTTACCGAGGGGCATCCCGACAAGGTATGCGACCAGATCTCAGACGCGGTGTTAGACGCCATTATTCAGCAAGATCCCCAGGCCCACGTGGCCTGTGAGACAACAGCTACTACCGGTGTAATCCATGTGATGGGGGAGATCTCCACCACCTGCTATGTGGACATTGCCGATGTGGCCCGCCAGGTGGTCAAGGAAATCGGCTATGACACCCCGGAGTGCGGCTTTGATGGAAATACCTGTGGCGTCTTAACTTCCATTGATGCCCAGTCCCCAGACATTGCTATGGGTGTCAATGAGTCGCAAGAGGCGAAAAATGGCGAGACCGACGAAAACAGTCTCATTGGCGCGGGAGACCAAGGTATGATGTTTGGTTTCGCCTGTGACGAGACGCCCGAGTATATGCCCATGGCCATTTCCTTTTCCCACAAGCTGGCCAAGCAGCTCGCAAAGGTGCGCAAGGACGGCACCCTGAAGTACCTACGGCCCGATGGCAAGACCCAGGTGACTGTGGAGTATGATGGGGACCAGGTAAAGCGCATTGATGCCATTGTAATCTCCACCCAGCATGATGAGTCGGTGAAGCTGGATAAGCTGAAGAAGGATATGATTAAGCATGTGATCAAGCCAGTGGTCCCCTCTGAGCTGGTGGATTCCGCTACCCGTATTTATATTAACCCCACCGGGCGCTTTGTGGTGGGCGGCCCTGTAGGCGACAGCGGCCTGACCGGGCGTAAGATTATTGTGGATACATACGGTGGATATGGCCGGCACGGCGGCGGGGCTTTTTCTGGCAAGGATCCCACCAAGGTGGATCGTTCCGCTGCCTACGCGGCCCGCTGGGTGGCCAAAAACATCGTGGCGGC
>JAAWSH010000103.1 GCA_022801475.1 Acutalibacter sp.
GAGGTGGCCTATATGGGCTGCCGCACCCGGGTGATGGGTAATGTCCACGACCCGGACCGCCAGACCACCTGCGGCCGGGGCAACCTAAGCTTTACCTCCGTCAACCTGCCCCGCATCGGCATTGAGGCCAAGGGGGATGTGAAAAAGTTCTACACCATCTTGGATGAGCGCATCGCTATGTGCGTAGAGCAGCTTTTGCACCGGTTCAAAATCCAGTGCAGCAAAAAAGCCTATAATTACCCCTTCCTCATGGGACAGGGGGTGTGGATTGACTCGGAGAAGCTGGACCGCAATGACTCCGTGGCCGAAGTCTTAAAGCACGGCACCCTCTCGGTGGGCTTCATCGGTCTGGCTGAGACCCTGAAAGCCCTAACTGGCAAGCACCACGGGGAGAGCGAGGAGAGCTACCGGCTGGGCCTGGAGATCATCACCTATATGCGCAAGCGCATGGACGACCTCTCCCAAGAGACAGGCCTGAACTTTACCCTGCTGGCCACCCCGGCCGAGGGGCTTTCCGGCACCTTTACCCGCATTGACAAAAAGAAGTTTGGGATCATCCCCGGGGTCACGGACCGGGATTACTACACCAACTCCTTCCACATTCCCGTGTACTATCCCATCAGCGCCTTTGAGAAAATTCAGAAGGAGGCTCCCTTCCACGCCCTAACCAACGCGGGGCACATCAGCTATGTGGAGCTGGACGGGGACATCTGCAAGAACATCGACGCCTTTGAGAGCGTGATCCGCTGCATGAAAGAGGCCGGGGTGGGCTATGGCTCGGTAAACCACCCGGTGGACCGGGACCCGGTTTGCGGGTATAACGGCATCATTGATGAGGTCTGCCCCCGGTGCGGCCGCCACGCGGGCCAGGGCGTGCCCCTGGAGAAGCTGGAGGAGCTGCGGAAAAAGTACCACGACGTACCGGACTATTCCAGCCTTATCAGCTAAAAATAGAGGGAATGAGGTCTTTTTGCCCAGAAGCGGCCAGCTCCAAGGAAAAAACAGCAAGGATTTCCGACGCGGAACAGGACTGCTTCCTGGTAAAAAGACAGCGCTTGTGATTTTTCCAGCAAGTTCTAATACCCCTTTGACAAAATCTTGTATTTTTGATATAATTTACTTATAAGGAGGAACCAACTATGTCTAACACTTCTAAGAAAAACGCCATGATTTCCGGCACGGATAAAATCACTGTGGGCGAGGGCCGCGATTTCGAGCGCATCCGCCGCATTACCGGCTACCTGGTGGGCACCACCGACCGCTGGAACAACGCCAAACGCGCCGAGGAGCGGGACCGGGTAAAGCACTCCCTGGGCAGCCGGGGCTAAACCCCGCCATATTTCGGGAAAGGAAGGTCATACATGAATATCCTGCTTGTGAACGACGACGGTATTAACGCCTCTGCTCTCTGGGCGCTTTCGGGCGCGTTAATGCGCAGCCACATGGTCACTGTGGTAGCCCCCTCCCAAAACCGCAGCGCGGTGGGCCACGGCATCACCCTGCACGAGCCCCTTTTTGCCCGCACCGCGGACTTTCCCCATGGGGTAACGGCCTGGTCTGTTTCCGGCACTCCCGCCGACTGCACCCGCCTGGGCCTGCTAAACTTTGCCCCCGGCCCAGTGGACCTGGTGATTTCCGGCCCAAACAACGGCCAGAACACAGCCCTGGACGTGCCCTATTCCGGCACGGTAGCCGCCGCCCTGGAGGCCGCCATGATGGGCGTAAAAGCCATTGCCCTTTCCGCCCCCCAGGGCACGGACGAGCAGCTGATTGTTGAGACCTTTCTATGCCTGTTTGACCTACTGGACATTGAAAACGACTTTGACCAGGTGCTAAACATTAACATACCGGGCCTGCCCATTCAGCAAATCAAGGGCATCCGCTGGGCCCCTCTGGGCAGCAACCCCTGGAAAGGCACTTATGAATACCGGACCTCGCCCAATGGGCAGAGCTACTACTGGCCGCCCTCCCTGTGCCCCAAGCACACCCCAGGTGAAACCGATGACTGGAACAGCCTGAACGACGGTTACGTAACCCTTACGCCCCTAACCTATCGGCAAGAGCAGTCCATTGAAAACCGCCGCCCCATCCCCTGGCAATAGCAGCCGCCCAGCGCAAGCGCTGGACCATTAGTCGCGGAGGCGTTCGCTTGGGCTCACTTGCCGGTGTTAGCTTCTGGCCCAGCCAGCGCGGACCGGGGCCGAAGGAGTGGGGCCCGTATTGGCTAAAGAAATACATAAAGAAACGCCCATGCCGGGAGCGTTGCGCTGCCCGGGAGTTTCCAGAGGAACGCGCTGGCTATGCCAATGGTTTACACCTGCGAGTGAGCCAGGGCGAACGACTCCGCGACTAAAGGTGCAGCGCTTGCGCTGCTCGGGAGTTTCCAGAGGAACGCGCTGGCTATGCTAACGGTTTACACTGACGAGGGCGCAGCTTTGCCCGACTCCGCGACATTGGATGCAACGTCACGTTGCCCGCGACATTGGGTGCAGCGCTTGCGCTGCTGCGCTGTGGAAAGGATGTTTATGACTCTTCAAGTGGCAGGTATTGTAAAGGAATCGATTGTGGATGGCCCTGGTATACGTTATGCGGTGTTTGTCCAGGGCTGCCCGCACCATTGCCCTGGATGCCATAACCCCCAGTCTCTGCCCTTTCAAGGGGGGCGCGAGATGGACACCCAGGACATTTTTGCCCAGTTTCAAGGGAATCCCATCCTAAAGGGTATCACCCTTAGCGGGGGCGAACCCTTTTGCCAGCCAGAGCCCCTGGCCCACCTGGCCCGGCTGGTGCACGGCACGGGCAAAGACGTGGTGGTGTACACAGGCTATACCTATGAGGAGCTGCTGGACCTGCCCAGCCCTGGGGTAAAGGCCCTGCTGGACGAAACCGACCTGCTGGTGGACGGCCCCTTTATAGAGGCAAAGCGCAATTTGGAGCTTTCTTTTCGCGGCAGCGAAAACCAACGGCTGATCGACCTAAAAAGGACCCGGACCAGTGGCCAGGTGGCGCTGTGGGAGCCCATACATTGAATTTATTAAGGAGAAAGCCAGATGTTATACGGCATTTACTACGCCTACTGGGAGCAGGAATGGGGCGGAGACTTTATCCCCTATGTGGAAAAAGTGAAAAGGCTGGGGTTCGATATTTTAGAGGTGGCCTGCCAGAAGTTGACCGAGGCCAGCGACCAGTATTTGCTGGAGCTGCGGGAAAAGGCCCAGGAGGCTGGAATTATTTTAACCGGCGGCTACGGCCCCAGCCGCGCCTATCATATCGCGGACTCCGACCCAGCGGTGGTAAAGGCCGCCTTTGCCAAATACCAGGGCATCTTTGAGAAGATGAAGCTGGCAGGCATAGAAAAGCTGGGCGGGGGGCTGTACTCCTATTGGCCAGCGGACTACTCTGTTCCCCCAGACAAGCCTGGAGACCTGCGGCGCAGCGTGGCAAATACCCGCGCCCTGGCAGATATGGCGGCGGACTACGGCATTACCCTGGGTATGGAGGTTTTGAACCGTTTCGAGGGGTATCTGCTAAACACCTGCCAGGAGGCTGTAGACTTTGTGGTTCAGGTGGACCGGCCCAACGTAAAGGTGATGCTGGACACTTTCCACATGAACATTGAAGAGGACTCCTTTGGGGCAGCCATCCGCCTGGCGGGGCCGTATCTTGGGCACCTGCATGTGGGCGAGGCCAACCGCCGCCCGCCCTTCCCCGGCGGACGCATCCCCTGGGAGGAGATTGGGGAGGCCCTGGGTGATATTGGCTATACCGGCACAGTGGTGATGGAGCCCTTTGTGCGCATGGGCGGAACTGTGGGGCGGGATATTCGGGTGTGGCACGACCTATCCCAGGGCTGCCCAGAGGAAAAGCTGGACCTGGACGCCGCCGCAGCGGTGCGCTACCTGCGGGGACTTTGGGGATAATGGCGAAAACCACCGCCCCGGCGCAAAAAGAGCTTGCATTTTGGCCGGGTTTGTGGTATGATACATGTTGTATAGTGATGGGTAAGGAGGTGTTACGCTTTGCCAAACATCAAATCTGCAAAAAAGCGCGTGAAGGTCATTGCCACAAAGACCCTGCAAAATAAGGCTGTTAATTCCCAGCTCAAGACGCAGATCAAGAAGGCTAACGTGGCCATTGAGACCAATGCCAGCGATAAAGCCGCCGTTGTGTGCGCAGCTGTGAAGAAAATAGACCAGGCCGCTGCAAAGGGCATTATCCACAAAAATAACGCCGCCAGAAAGAAAGCCGCTTTAGACAAAAAGCTGCACGCCGGTGCGTAAGCTCCGTTTCCTTTTTGTCTCGTCCTGTTGTGATACAGGCTCTATAAATTCGGCCGCAGGGCTTGGGGTTCGTTTTTCGCAAACGAGCGCCCGGGCCTTTTCTGTTTATCGGACGCCTTTGGAGTTTTGCGGAGATGGAAACAAGGCGGGGGCTTTCGATTTTTCAAACAATTTTCAGTTGTTCATAAGTTTTATATTGACTTTTCCCACAAAAATGAGTATGATTTACATAGAATCTATTCTTTGGGCGGAAAACGGCCCTTTAGCCGCAATAAACGCCGCCTTTTGGCAAATACTATTTTTCTGCCAGCCTTGCTTCATTCCTGAAAAGAAAGAGGGTCACCACCATGAAAAAAGGGACAAAAATTTCTCTGTTCATCGGTATCATTACCGCCATTGCGGCCGTCGCGGCCTCTATCACTGCGCTGCTGCTCTACCTGGACCACAAAAAGGACGAGGAAGAGCTGGAACACTACCTGGACTGCTCCATTCAGTAAAGCAGCCCAAAAATAAGGCCCTGCGGCGCTTGCGGGGGTGCTCATCATTTCCGTTATGGCGTCCGTCAGACGGGGTTGGTAAACAGGATAACGGGTATTCGGTGAAAGCCGGGCACCCGTTATTTTTTGCCCATGGGTGGAAGCACAGGAATTGGCCTATATTTTACCAATGGTGGACCCAGAAATAGGCAGGGCAAAATAGGTTCACCGGTTATGAACTGGGATATTCTTACAAGCGTGTCCAAAATGAAGAGCTAAAAAGCGAGGCTCCACTCTTTCGTCACAAACTCTTCTTTTGGCCACTCCCCTTTTTGCATCCGCATTGATTTATTTACACACGCGTGATATAATGAGAGAGTGCAGAGGATGAATCTACAGGGATACTATATAAAAAGCTTTTGAAGCGCAATCATTACCTGTTCGCCATTGAGAAGATACGCGGGACACCTCATGGTGGCGGTGAGGACATTTTCGATTTTTATGATAAACCCAGGGAAGGACGAGACAATGCCTGATATAAACGCGTCGCTTGATTCTATGGTCAATTGCCTTTTTGAAGAGGATTGCCTTGAATGTATGAAGCGAATTCCAGACGCCTCTATTGACATGATTCTTTGCGATTTGCCCTATGGAATGACCCAAAATCAGTGGGATAGTTATATTCCATTAGATTTGCTTTGGGAACAATATTTACGAATTATCAAACCAAACGGGGCCATTGTACTTACCTCCCAAGGACTGTTTACCGCAAGATTAATTCTTAGCCAGCCAAAGTATTACAAATATAAATGGATCTGGGAAAAATCAAAGCCCACAAATTTTCTCAATGCCAAAAAGCAGCCTTTAAGAAAGCATGAAGACGTCTGTGTGTTTTATAAAAAGCAGCCCACTTATCATCCGCAAATGACAAAAGGAGAGCCGTATGACAAAGGGGTTAGAAAAGACCAATTAAGCGGCAGTTATGGAGATTTTCAGCCTGTCCATGTTACCAGCGAAGGGGAACGCTACCCCACTGATATTATTTATGTTAAAACCGCTGAATGCGAAGGCGAAGTGGTCCACCCCACCCAAAAGCCCATTGAGCTGGGCAGGTACTTTATTCGTACCTATTCGGACCCTGGAGATGTAATTCTTGATAATACATTTGGAAGCGGTTCCTTTTTGGTTGCCGCCCTTATGGAAGGCCGCAACTTCATTGGCATTGAAAAAAATGAAGATGTCGCTTTATTCAAAAAGGATGCAATCAACTACATGGATGTTGCAAAAAGGCGCCTGTTTCTGGCCTGGGAACGTTTAGACAAAAAGACGCGGCAGCATATTGCGCAGACCAATCTCATAAAGGAATTTACAGAAAAGGCAGGGGTTACTGTGGCGGCGATGATCCGAAAAAACGAACGCAGCTGGGCAATAGAACTGATCTCTAAAATCAATGCTGTTACTTCCGCCAATGATTTGATGATAAAGCGGGCTGGGGGTGAAAGTACCATTTCCACCGGGCGGGGAAACACTATGTTTCCCGATGTCATTCTTTACGGCAACCA
>JAAWSH010000104.1 GCA_022801475.1 Acutalibacter sp.
TTTTCTATATGATCATATCCAGATACTTTGCGCAGTAATCCAATTTCAATAAGCGTACGTAAATATCAAAGAGTTGAAGATCGAGTTCGGAATTTGTGCCCACAAAGCTTAAGATGTGGTCGGCATACTGCTCCACGGTTTTAGACGGTATCAGGCTGGAGATAATCGCGGCTGTTTTTGCGCCCTGTGTCTTTCCGATTAGAAAAGCCGCAAGAGTGGCCTCGATATTACTTTTACAGTCTACCAGGAACACCATGCAGTTCTTATCTAACTGCCGGACAATTCCCCGCTACTCTTTGGAATAAGTATTCTTTGTGTCCTGGCAAATGCTGGTCAAATCCATTTCCTGCATTAGTTCCCAGAGCATCTTAAATAAGGATGGAATAACCCCGCGCTTTTAGCACTGCGGCGATTCTTTCAGCGCCAAATATCTGGTGGCTCTGGCCATACGCATTTTGTATAATCTCCCGGAGCTCTTTCTGCCTCTCTGCACAGGCTTTCAGAATATTTATGAGGATGGCAAGGCCTTGGGCTTTCAGCTGAATACCCGCCTGCTCTATTACCAGGGAGTGTTCCTCAGCCAGATCATTCCCGACAGCCTGACTGTAAACGGGAAAGCCTTCTCAAAGGAGCAGACCGTTTGGCGGGTAAACGGCGAAAACTACACCGCAGCGGAGATGCGCCAGGACCGGCTACCCACTGGTACCCTCTGAGCCCGCAGTATTGATCGTAAAAAAGAGGGAGGCTTGGCCCAGGGTTATCACAACATCCAGTATGGCCACTGCGCCACCCACCCATACATGCCCCCGGACATGGAGAAGCTCTCTAGAAGCAGGAGAACGTTTACTTCCCTGAGTCCAGCCACAACCAGCGCGGACGGCGGCTGATCGTTTAGGCATGGGGAGCCCAGCTTCTTATTTTTATTATTCCTGCCCTGTACCGCCGGTAACGTCCCGCCGCAGGCCAGCTAAAGGTGACAATTTGCCGCTTGCCGCGTTCCCAGGTTTTACATTATAATGACAGAAACCACATGAAAGGGACGTGAACAAATGAAAATCTACGGGCATATCCGCGTTTCCAGCACCGACCAGAAGGAGGACAGGCAGCAAATGGTAGTAAACGCCAGGGATGTACCATTGCATAACATTTTTATGGACAAGCAGTCCGGCAAAGACTTTGAGCGGCTCCAGTATAAGCGCCTGGTAAAAAGGCTGAGACCCGGCGACCAGCTCTACATACTCAGCATTGACCGGCTGGGCCGCAACTACAAGGAGATTCAAGAGCAGTGGAGCATCCTAACCAAAATCAAAAATGTGGATGTCTGCGTGATCGACAAGCCTCTGCTGGATACTCGCACAGCCAAGGACCTGATGGGCACCTTCATTGCCGACCTGGTGCTACAGATTCTATCCTTTGTGGCCGAAAACGAGCGGGCCAATATCCGTTTAAAGGCATCCGGGTAGATGATATCGTCTTAGAATATTTTACCATCAAGAATCAAATTTCGATTTCGTTATGGTATAATGTGTTCTGACAGACACACGAGAAGCCCTGAAGCGTGAAGCGAGACTTAAGCTTGCTTAACTCTTTTTCTTCGTGCTTTGCAAAACACAGGCTTTCTCCAAGTGAATTTATATTATAATAAAGATTACAGGGCTTTTCTTCTGTGCTCAGCGTGGTGTTTTCTATGCCTATATACCGGAAAAGGGATATAATAGAAGCAAAAGCCTGTGGAAAGGGGAGGCATTGTGAGCGATTTATTAGAGTTTGCCAGCAGGGAGGAATTCAGGCAGTGGTTGCGGGAGTACTCTCAGTCCAGTAGGGGTGTTTGGCTCTTGTTTGGTAAGGCCGGGGGACCGAAAACCATCAAGGCTGGGGAGGCCCTGGAAGAGGCCCTCTGCTTTGGGTGGATCGACGGTCAGATGCAGAGCCTGGACGATAAAACATATAAGAAATATTTTTCTATGCGCCGGGAGAAGAGCAAGTGGTCTGAAAAGAACAAGGCCCTGGCCAAAAGCCTGGAGGAGCGGGGGCTTATGACCTGTTTTGGCAGAGAGAAAATAAAGGAAGCCCAGAAAAATGGCCAATGGTACGCCGAAAAACCCGGGGCGGTGACAGACGAGCAAATTGCCAATCTTTCCCAGCGGCTGAAGGAATACCAGCCAGCCTATAACAATTTTCAGGCCATGCCTATGTCGGTAAAGAAAACCTATACCCGGGCATATTTTGATGCAAAGACAGAGGCCGGGCGGGAAAGGCGGATAGCCTGGATGGTAGACCGGCTCAATAAAAATTTAAAGCCTATGTAACGCTGTTTGGCGGTAAATAAGGAGACTTTTCTTCTCGTTCAAACAAGCTTTTGTTCCGGCTCCTGCTTTATGGGCTGAATTGCCCCATGAAAAACCGGCACAGCCCAAAAGGCCATGCCGGTTTTTTTAGAATAATTTGAAAACAGCTTTAGGAACCTTGCCCTTAACAAGGGCGTTTATGCAGGGCACGAAATATTTTTACTCGCGATTTTCCGGCTCCTCTGGCTGGGCAGGCTCTACCGGCTCCTCCGCAGCGGGGGCCTCCACGGCCAGCTTTGCGCCGCATGTACTGCAATATTGGGCAGTGTTTGAACACTGCTTACCGCAGCAAGGGCAAACCAGCTTGTTCTGACGGTCGCTCAGCTCCTTGGCAATGGCCATAGCCTGCGTTTTCAGCTCATCGATCTCTGTCATTTTACCCAGGGCCTCTGGGTCGGCGGCAATAGAATTCCGGCAGTTTTCGTAAACATACTGGCCCAGGCTCTCGTAGCGCTTGGTGATTTCAGCGTTGACCTCAGCCGCGCCAATGCGGAGCTTGGACACGTCTACAATCTGCCCGGCCTTGCGGCCCACTGCCTCGGCGGCAGACTTAGCATTTATCACAACGTCGTCAAAAATTCCCATTAGAAATCCTCCTTTATTAGGTTCACTTGATGTTTCTATTATAACAAGTTAACAGGGGAATGTAAAGCGCATTTCTCTTTCGAAATAATTAAGAATCCTTTAATTTTTTGCCCGTTAGGATTTTTTGCCTTCTATATTAACGGGCTTCTGGACGCTTTCCCAAAAATTCCCGCAGCATCGAGGAATCCGGCACCAGATCCGAGCTTATTGGCTCGAAACGCATCAGGCGGGACTCTAAATCTCTAGCCTTTTTATAATAGAGACTGTCCGCGGCAATGGCGCGCAGCAGTGGAATGGCCAGGGTACGCAGGACACAGGGTTCGTAAATGTGAATAGAGTTTACTGTATAGTCCGCGCTCATACGATAAGGGCGGATATACCGGTTTTCTCCCTCCACCACCTGGGGCCACATGGAAAGGGTCAGCTCGGCCGGGGCGTTCCGAAATTGGATGTCCCGGACAATCCGGCGGACCAGACGCAGGTCCCAGGGGGAGATCACTTCTCCATTGGCGTCCTTAATCTGCTGCTTTACGCTGACATATAGCTTTAGGCAGGCCTCCTCTGGCAAGTCCCGGGTAAAAATGGGGTTCAGCCCGTGAATTCCCTCCACAATGGCCACGTCCCTAGGCCCCAGCTCATATTGCCGATCCTCACCTTCCGGGCGGCCCAAAGTAAAGCTGTACTGGGGCACAGAAAATTTTCCTGTGGCAAAAATATCCTGAAGGCAGGCGCAAATCCGCTTTTCATCAAGGGCGGCTACGGTTTCAAAGTCCGCGCTGCCATCCGGCAGCCGGGGGACCCGGTCTGCGCCCAAGTAGAAATCGTCCAGAGAAATAATTACGGCCCGCACGCCAAAATCTCCCAGATAATCCCGAAGCAGGTGGGCAGTGGTGGTTTTTCCACTGCTGCTGGGCCCAGAGAGCATGACAATGCGTACGGGCGTCCGCCGCTCGGTAATGTTCCGGGCAATATTACGCAAATGCTCCCGGTAGGAGCCCTCCACTTCCTCTACCATCCTGGCGGGGGAGGCAATGGCTGCGTCGTTGATCTGTTCCAAATGGTTAATATACTTAATATAACCGCTAGCAAAATTGCTCATAAAGCTCCTTTATGCCATCCTTTCTTTCCAGTATTTCGCCGAACCGGGAGATGTATTCGTAGGGATATTTAAAGTTAAAGCTGCGGGTTAAAGCATCGGAAAACGGGTCCTTAATTTTGCTGATGGCCCCGGCGCCGCAGGCGATCACCGTAAGGCTTTCGTCCATGGTGTAGATGTTGTACCTGCATGCGGTGCCCGGCAGGGCCCATCCGGTGTTTTCCAAATTTCCCGCCATCCGGGTCTGCCGGTAGAGATAATAGGGTTCAAAACCCCAGGAAGAGAGCTGGTGAATGGAGTGGTCCACCATTTGCGCGGCTAAAGCAGAACCCTTATGGGAGGAAAGTTCCTGGTTCACTACGATTTCCGCACTGCGCTTCAGCGCCAGGGAATGTACTGTAATATTGTTGGCTCCCAGCTGATAAACACCGTCTAAACTTTTGCAAAATCCCTCATAATCGTCCCCGGGCAGACCGACAATCAGGTCTGCATTGATATTGGTGAATCCAGCGGTATGGGCTAAATCAAAGGCTTTTTGTACATCCGCAGCGTTGTGCATTCTGCCAATATTCTTCAGGACCTGGTCGGACAAGCTTTGGGGGTTAATGCTGATTCTCGTCACCCCTACCTTGCTCAGGGTGTCCAGTTTTTCTTTGGTGATGGTGTCGGGCCGTCCGGCCTCCACGGTGAACTCGGCGCAACGAGAAAGGTCGAAGTGCTGGGAGATCACAGAGCAAAGGCTTCGAAGCTGCTCTGCGGATAGGGTGGTTGGCGTTCCGCCGCCTATGTAGATGGAAATAGGGGAAAGCCCCAGCTGCTTGGCCAGAGAGCCAACGTGGCTTAGCTCAACAGAGAGAAGCTCAAGATACTGTGGGATCAACGCGCCCGCCCGCTGTATATCTTGTGATACAAAAGAACAATAGGAGCAACGGGTAGGACAGAAGGGAATGGAGACATAAAGGCAAAAGTCCCGGGGAGTGAGAGCGGACACAGGCTCCAGCTGGGCGGAGAGTGTGCGTTTTGCCAAGTCCATCTTGGCCTCGCTAACAGACCATTTGAAGCGCAGGGTATCAAGACCCCGCTGTAAACTGAAATCCTTTGGTCCCTGGCAGCACATACGCAACAGCTTGATGGGGTGCACACCGGTGAGCATCCCCCAGGCGGGCTGTAGGCCAGTGAGTTTGCAAAGTGTTTGAAAAAGCAGCCGGGTTACGTCATACTCGCAAAGATTTAAGGCCTGACAGGCTGCGGTTTCCACCGTTTGGCCATCGCTGGCCCGCACTTGGCATGCCTCAAAATTATTTTGCTGGGATACCGCCACCCAGGCCCAGGGTTCGCCCTCGGGCTGTTCGGGCAGACTGATTACTTGCACCGGACTATAAGGGAAGAAGAGCCGGCACAAATTTTCACATTCGTACCGATAGGAATGTCCTGTTAACCAAAGCTTTATAAAAACCACCCCCGATTAACTGCGAAAACGCACAGGTTAAATTTGCTAAAAATTCAGAAAAATTAAGTCCTGTCAATAGAGAAAACGCCCCGAACACGAGAGATTTTCTCAATAATATTATGAAGCTGCGGAAGCCCGCTGATGGAAATGGTAGCGGAAATCACCGCGTTTACGCCGCCCTTTTCCTGCCGGCAGTTCAGAGAATGGATGAAAATATTCATGCTTGAAAGCTGCTGGGTTACGTCGGCCAGCAGTCCGGCCCGGTCTACAGCGATAATATGCAAGGTTGATTTGAAGTCATCCTTTACATCCCCCTCCCAGTGGGCGCTAACCCACCGGTCCGGTTCCGGGCAGTCGGTCAGGTCCTGGGGCACGTTGCGGCAGCATCTTTTGTGAATAGATACGCCAAAGCCGCGGGTGATGAAACCCACAATCTCATCCCCGGGCAGGGGATTACAGCACCGGGAAAGCTTGATAAGGCAGTTATCCTGTCCTTCTACCAGTACACCGCTGGCTATTTTTTGCGGACGGGAGGGGGCGGGTTGAGGTGGAATATTTTGTGGTTCAGAAGATCCTTTTGTCATTTTCTGGTATTCTTCCCGGACGCGGGGCATTACCTTCCAAAGCTGTATTCCGCCGTAGCCAATGGCTGCATACAGATCGTCGGCGGTACTGCAATTGTGCCGTTTGCCCACGCTCTCTACCATATAATGCATCAGCTCTGGTGTCATGGCCACGCCGCTGCGGCGCAGTTCTCG
>JAAWSH010000105.1 GCA_022801475.1 Acutalibacter sp.
GTGGAAAATAAAGGGAATGATTGCCTTGAAGCAGTCTATTTCAAGGAGAATGCCGCACAGTGGCCTCATGGCGAGGCGTTTCGATGCCGAAAGCGGCCTTGTTGGGTCAAAAAACATGGTTCCCGATTTTTGTAAGGGAGCCCTGAATACTTCTAAAAAGGAACTGTGGAAAACAAAGCGGGGGAGCTTTTTGCCTCCCCCGCTTCTCTATTTGATCGTCCCGCGCGCTATAATTTCGCCCGCGCCGCCAGAGGGTTGGGCGGCTTCGCTCCCCGGGCCAACGAGCAGGGCTGCTGTACACCCCATCACGTCCCGTATGGTAAACCGGCTGCTAAGCGCCGCTCCCCAGGCATAGCCCCGGTTTCCCAGCAAAGTGGGAAGTTCTGCCACCAAAACCTCTTCGCCCTCGCTCTCGCTATAAATACACAGCTTAAACAGGCCCTTTGGGTTCCCCTCGTTTTGCGGCAGGCCCCAAAACTCCGCCGCGGCCACCACCCCCGCTGTGGTCTGGTACAGCTTCAGGGTGCCCACCAGCCGGGAATTCTCTTGCCCCCGCATGGCCGCCCAGGCGTTGGGACGGCGGGCCAGGCGCTGGGCAAAAGCGGGAGTAAAACTATTGATCAATATGGTCACCAGCTTTCGGAGGATTTACAGTTATATATATGCGGGGGCGGCCAGGGTATAGCACACATGTTTTCAGTAAATGGGGCCAGAAACCTCTGTTGTAAAGACTTGGCAAAACCTGGGAAACCATGGATACGATTCTTTGTATCAGCAAACTTTCATCCCGGCTTCCCTAAAATTTTGGCTTTGCGTAATGTTCTCCTGCCCGGGCATACTACTCCCAAAATCATTTCTTAGGAGGTCTTTCAGCATGCCAAACCCAAAGCGCAAAATCGACTACCATGAACACCAGGAACCCTCTCAGGAATTTTTTCCTGATATTTCCAACGTAGCCTCTGTCAACGAATGCACGGGCCTGATGTATAAGGCCCCTAAAGACCCGGAAGAATGGGAGAGCTACCAGCAGCTGTCTTCTATGGCCATTCCCCGTAAAAAGCCAGAGGGACGGTAGAAGCCCGCACAAAGTCTTTCCCCAGGGCGCTCCTTTTTGCGGAGCGCCCCTTCCTATTTGCCAGTCTTCTGGAAATACCGCAAAAAACTCTGGCTTTTCTTCTGGTTTTATGCTACAATAGTACCAGAAGGCCGGCCTTTGGCCGCAGGGCCTAGACTTCCTGAGAAAGGACGATTCCCTATTATGAAACTGATTCTTGCCATAGTGAGCAACGACGACAGCGGAGCCGTGTCCTCCGCGCTGACCCGCGAGGGTTTCTCTGTAACCAAACTGGCCACCACCGGCGGCTTTCTTATGGCCGGCAACACTACCTTTATTTCCGGCGTAGAGGACGGCAAGGTGGACGAGGTCATTGGGATTATCTCAAAATACAGCAGCCGCCGCACCCAGATTGTACCCCATTCCTCTACCATGGAGGTGGGCATGTACTCTTCCTTCCCAGTGGAGGTCACTGTGGGCGGTTCCACCATCTTTGTGCTGAACGTGGACCGCTTTGAAAAGGTATAAGAAGAGCTTATGAACTTCTCCAGCTTTGCGGGCAATGATGGTGTTAAGCAGGCCTTAAGCGCCGCTTTTTCGGCAGGGCGTTTTCCCCATGCGGTGATTTTACAGGGAGAGCCTGGTACCGGTAAACGCACCCTGGCCGCTCTACTGGGCAAAGCTTTGGTCTGCCGCAACAGGGACCAGGCTCCCTGCGGCGTGTGTCCCAGCTGCGTACGGGCCGCGGCGGGCAGCCACCCGGATCTGCGGGTGGTAGAGGGCAACGGTGTTTCCAAGGCTCTAAATGTGGACACCATACGGGCTGTTTTGGAGGACGCCTATCGGATGCCCGATGAGTCACCTTATAATGTATACATCCTTAACATGGGGACTCGTACCCTGGACGCTGCCCAGAACAAGCTGCTGAAACTGATTGAAGAGCCCCCCCAGGGCGCGGTTTTTATTTTGATCTGCCCCAGCGCGGACTCTGTGCTGCCTACCATCCGTTCCCGAGCGCAGATCTTCCCCCTTTTGCCTCTAGAGGAAGCTGAAGCCGCCCAGTGGCTGGAACGAGAAAAGCAGGTGGACTCTGCCCGGGCCCAGGAGCTGGCCCGCCTGTGCGGGGGAAATCTGGGCAGGATGCTCGAGGAGCTGGAAAACGGCGGGGCCCGCCGGGCCTATGAAGTAGCTGTAGGTATGGTGGATGGGATGTTCTCCCCTGGGGGGCATGTCCTGCTGAAAACCGCCGCGCCTCTGCAAAAGGACCGGGCCCTATTCCGGGATGTACTAGCCCGGCTGGCACTGATCTTTCGGGACGCCTGTGTGCTGCGAAGCGGCGGAGAGACCCTGCTGGGCGGCGCGCCCCAGGCTGCGGACCGCCTATGCGCTTTGTCCATGAAGCGTCTGGCCCATCTGCCCGCCCTGGCGGACCAGTACCGGGAGAAACTGGAACGCAATGCCAACGGCTCTCTGCTGGTCACCTGCCTGTGCGCTGACTTGCTCTCTGGTTAAGGCAGGGAGAGCCAGGGGCCGTATCACACAAAAATGGCCTGGAACCCACGACGCGTCCTGCCCAGGACCCAACGCCGTAAAAATCAGCATCATTAAAGATTCGGAACAATGGATGTACCAGCTCTATTTTTAATTCCCATAGGAGATGAACCATGGCAGAAGTAATTGGCGTACGATTTAAAAGCACCGGCAAGGTCTACTATTTCGACCCCGGCGAAGAAAAACTTTCCAAGGGTGACATGGCGATTGTGGAGACCGCCCGAGGTGTGGAGTGCGGCGAGGTGGCCATGGAAAACCGCCAGGTACGGGACTCCTCTATTGTGCAGCCTCTGCGGCAGCTGATTCGCCGGGCCACTTCCGAGGACCTGCACCGGGTGGAAGAGAACCATAAAAAAGAGAAATCCGCCTTTAAGGCTTGTGAAAAGCGCATTGCCGCCCGGGGCCTGGAGATGAAGCTGGTAGAGGTAGAGTATACATTTGATAACAGTAAAATCCTCTTCTACTTCACCGCCGACGGCCGGGTGGATTTCCGGGAGCTGGTAAAGGACCTGGCCGGAATGTTCCGCACCCGCATAGAACTGCGGCAGATTGGCGTGCGGGACGAGGCCAAAATGCTGGGGGGCATTGGCATATGCGGCCGGCCCTTTTGCTGCGGCTCCTTTTTAGGGGGATTCCAGCCAGTCTCCATTAAAATGGCTAAGGAGCAGGGACTTTCCCTAAACCCGGTGAAGATTTCCGGGGCCTGCGGACGCCTGATGTGCTGCCTAAAATATGAGCAGGAGGCCTATCAGGACCTGCTGAAAACCACACCCAAGGTAAACGCCATTGTTTCTACCCCAGATGGCAAGGGCGTGGTCATTGACCAAAACCTTTTGACCCGTAAGCTTACGGTCCGTCTGGATAAGGACCCCGACGCCGCGCCTAAAGTATACACT
This sequence comes from Acutalibacter sp., assembly GCA_022801475.1. GTDB lineage: Bacteria > Bacillota > Clostridia > Oscillospirales > Acutalibacteraceae > Acutalibacter. The sequence continues at coordinate 3,502 of JAAWSH010000105.1, forward strand.
GTGGACCAAGTAAAGCTGTTGCGGGACGGCCGGGTAAAAGTGGAGAAGCAAGAGCTGGAACAGCTGAAGGACCTGGAATAGTCCAAAGTTTTCTTATTAAAGAATTATTCCCCACCGGCAAAAATAAGCTGGAAAACGGTTGCATTTTCCGAGAAATATGTTAAAATAGGCTTATAAAAACCATGGAGGTGTTTCTTATGCCATATACCATTAACGATGAGTGCATTGCCTGCGGCGCCTGCGCCGGCGAGTGCCCTGCCGACGCTATCTCTGAGGGCGACGGCAAGTACGTAATCGATCCTGACAAGTGCCTGGACTGCGGCGCTTGCGCTGGTGTTTGCCCTGTGGGTGCGCCCCAGGAGGGCTAAGCCAAACGGCAAAGAGAAAGAAGCGGAGCCTGGCTGTAGCGGGTTCCGCTTTTTCTGTTGCGCAAAGGGCTCTAAAAAAGATGGAACCCCGCGTTCTGCGGGGTTGCCCTATTTTTCACTATGAGAGAAGGGAGGCGTGCTATGCCTACTCACTGGGAGCCTTTGGGCCGAGACCTGCGGGTCTTGGTCAACGAGACCCACCGCTTTAATACCGACACGCTGCTTTTGGCCGATTTCTCCCTGCCCCGTCCCGGCTGGCGCTGCGCCGACCTGGGCACTGGCTGCGGGGTAATCCCTCTCTTGTGGTGTGCCAGAGGCCGTCCAGCCAGCGTTCTGGCAGTGGAACTGCAACCAGAAGCCGTGCGGCTGGCAGAGGACTCCGCAAGCGAAAACAGCCTTGCTGAAATTATCACAGTCCAGCAGGGAGATTTGCGGGACTATAAAAACTGTCTACCCCATCAGGCCCTGGACCTGGCCGCCTGCAATCCGCCCTATTTTTCCCCTGGCAGCGGTCTGATCCCCCAGGAGGCCGAGCGTGGCCTGGCCCGCCACGGCGGGACCCTCTCACTGGCAGAATTGGCCCAGGCTGCCCGTTATTCCCTAAAAACCGGGGGACGGCTCTGCCTCTGTCTACCTGCCCGCCGCTTGGCCGAAGCGGTGGTGGTTCTCCACCAACAGGAGCTGGAGCCAAAACGCCTGCGGCTGGTACAGGTCCGCCCAAAGAAAGCCCCTTATCTATTCCTGATGGAATGCCGCCGGGGCGGCAGGCCTGGGCTGGAAGTAGAAACTCCGTTGGTGCTTCAGACAGAAGCAGGGGATCTTTCTGCCGAAATGGTCCGTATCTATGGAGATTACTTAGAAGGAGACGGCGCAAATGCTTGAAAAAGGAGCGCTTTATGTTGTAGGTACTCCCATTGGAAACCTGGGAGACTTCTCTCCCCGGGCGAGGGAGACACTAGCTCAGGCGGATTTTATTGCCGCTGAGGACACCCGGGTTACTATGGCTCTATTGAACCATTTTGGCCTGCACAAACCCCTGCTCAGCTATTTTGAGCACAACAAGCTCAGCCGGGGCGAGACCATCCTGGCCCGGCTTCGGGCAGGAGATACCTGCGCCCTTGTATCTGACGCGGGAATGCCCGCTGTTTCTGACCCGGGCGAGACCCTGATCGCCGCCTGCGCCCAGGAGGACATCCCTGTCTATGTGGTACCGGGCCCTACCGCCGCCATTTCAGCCTTGGCGGTCAGCGGCCTGCCTACCGGGCGCTTTACCTTCGAGGGTTTTCTCTCTATGAATAAGCACAGCCGCCGGGAACACCTGGCCCAAATCAGCGGGGAAACCAGGACCATGATCTTCTACGAGGCCCCCCACAAACTGCGCCGCACCCTGGGGGACTTGGAAAAACTCTTTGGGCCAGAACGAAAGATCGCCGTGGTTCGGGAGCTGACCAAGCTCCACGAGGAGGTGTGGCGCACCACCCTGGGAGAGGCCGCCGCCCATTACCGGGAACAGGAGCCCCGGGGGGAGTTTGTACTGGTGGTGGCCGGGGGAGAGGTCCCGGTGCCGGCAGAGGCCTATTCCCTGGAGGACGCGGTGGAGCTAGCCGGGGAGTACCTACAGCAGGGCTGCTCTACCAGCCAGGCTGCCCGGCAGGCTGCTCAAGAGAGCGGCCAGAGGAAGTCGGAGATATACCGGGCGCTGACGGAGAGGTAGGAGATATTTTGCGAATAATTTTTGAGTGATAGGGGACCCTCCGGACGTGAAGGACGTGGTCTCCACAGGCGGCTTTCCCCGCCCCTGGACCGCGTCCTGTTTTCCACTGTCAAATTTCAGGGGTTTATTTCAGCGCCAGCTCTACGCAGCCGGTTAAAAAGCGCTCCTGCTTCCGCTTATACAGGGCGTAGTCCTCTCCGCCCCAGCGCCACCGGGGGCCCTCAGGGGTTAGGGGGTGCTTGTCCGAGGCCATGAGGAGTACGGTGCTTTTCAGCCCGTAGTATTCGCAGACGTTCACAATGGCGGAGGCCTCCATATCGACCCCCACATACCCCTGGGCCCGCCACTGGGCTTCCTTATAGAAAGTCTGCCTGTACACCGCGTCAGTGGTGACAGTGTTTTCCCCTTTTATTTCCTGCCCCAGGGCCTTTGCCGCCTGCTCCCGGGTCCAAATGCCCCTGGGCACGGCGGTCTCCCGCTGGGCGAAATAGTGCCGGGAGGCCCCCTCTTCGCTGAGGATCTTCTCCGGCATCAGCAGGTCGCCTACCTGAATTTTTTCGCCAAAAGCCCCGCACAGGCCCACCACCAGCATCTCTTCTACCCCCATGGCGTGGAGG
>JAAWSH010000106.1 GCA_022801475.1 Acutalibacter sp.
CTCCCTGGCGGCGGCATGGACCTGCTCCACCTGTTCAGGAGTATAGCCAGTGGTGCACAGCACGGCGGCCGTGCCAGGGTGGGCCCGGCAATAGTCTAGAATCGGGGAGAGAGCGCTGGGGTGGGAGAAATCCACCACTACATCCACCGGTTCGGAGACTTCCTGGATTTCTTGGTAGAGCGGAAAGTCCATCTCTCCGCCCAAACGGTCCACACCGGCAGCAATTTGGCAGTTCTCCCGGTCTTGGACAAAATTTCTTACAGCCGCGCCCATTTTTCCCGCGCAGCCGCACAGCAGCAGCTTGGTCAAGCTTATCACGTCCTGTTTTTTATTGGTAGAAGCAGCCTTTATGAAATCAGCCCATGCGCCCGCAGCATTTCGCACATCTTTGCCTGCTTTTCCTCTGGCATACAGGTCAAAGGCATGCGGCAGAAGTTGGTGCTAAGCAGCCCCATGCGCCAAAGGGCGTCCTTGATGGGAATGGGATTCACGTCCATAAAGAAGCCGTCCATAAGGTCCAGGAACTGGCGGTTCAGCTTACGGGCAGTGTCCAGGTCGCCTTTTAGCATAGCGTGGGTCAGGTCATGCATTTCTCGTGGCAGAGCGTTGGAAAAGACAGAGATGACCCCCTGGCCGCCCATGGCCATAATGGCCAAAGCCTGATTATCCTCGCCGGAATAGACCGCAAGGTCATCGCCGCACAGGGCCAAAGTACGGGCCACCGAGGCTGTATCGCCGTTGGCCTCTTTGGTGGCCACGATATAGGGGTTTTTGGAGAGCTCCTGGTAGGTGGCGGGCTGAATATTGCAGCCGGTGCGGCTGGGCACATTATAGAGGATGCAGGGCATCTGTACGCAGTCGGCAATGTAGTTAAAACTCTCCACCAGGCCCTTTTGGGAGGTTTTGTTATAGTAAGGGGTTACCAGCAGAAGGCCCTCTACGCCCAAAGCCTTGGCCTCTAAGGAGAGGTCCACACAAAAGCGGGTATCGTTGCTGCCGGTTCCCGCGATAATGGGGACCCGCCCCTTGGCCTTTTCCACAATAAAGGCAATGGTTTTCAGGTGTTCCTCTGTACTCATGGTGGCGGCCTCGCCGGTGGTTCCACAGGCAATGATGGCGTCTACGCCGCCGGCCACCTGCTGCTCTACCAGCTGCTCCAATTCATCCCAAAGGACGTCGCCGCATTGGTTCATGGGGGTGACGAGGGCGGTGCCCACGCCGGTAAAAATGGTATTCTTCATAAGATTGGCACGTTCCTTTCAAAGTGGCTTACGGATTCCTCCTTGAAGTAAAAGAGAGGAAATATTGCGCGCCCCAGGGGCAAAAGAGCGAAAATTTTGAAAGCGGCAAAAAATCAGTCAAAATAGCCCTTCTTGCACAGCAGTTCGGCCATCAGCAGGCCGCCGCCGGCCGCGCCCCGCAGGGTGTTATGAGAAAGACAGACAAACTTGTAGTCATACTGTGTATCCGGGCGCAGACGGCCCACCGAAATGGCCATGCCGCCCTCTATATCCCGGTCCAGCTTGGTCTGGGGCCGGTTGGGCTCGGTAAAGTAGTGGATAAACTGTTTGGGGGCGCTGGGCAGCTCCAGCTCTTGGGCAGGGCCCCGGAACTGGTTCCAGCGCCGGATGATCTCTTCGGCCTCCACCTTCTTTTCCAAAGAGAAGAACACCGCCGCCATATGTCCGTCGGCCACAGGCACCCGCAGGCACTGGGCAGTGATGGAGGGCGCTGTGGCATTGACAATTACGCCGTTTTCCACATGGCCCCATATTTTCATGGGCTCCCGCTCGGACTTTTCCTCCTCGCCGCCAATGTAGGGGATAATATTGTCCACAATCTCCGGCATGGTCTCAAAGGTTTTGCCCGCGCCGGAAATGGCCTGGTAGGTGCAGGCCAGCACTTTGCTGACCCCCAGGTCCAGCAGGGGGTGGATGGCGGGCACATAGCTCTGCAAAGAACAGTTGCACTTAACGGCAATAAAGCCCCGCTTGGTGCCAAGCCGCTGGCGCTGGTGCTGGATGACCTGGGCGTGGTCCGCGTTCAGCTCTGGAATGATCATGGGAACGTCCGGGGTGCCGCGGTGCTCTTTGTTGTTGGAGATGACCGGGCACTCCAGCTTGGCATAGCTCTCTTCCAGGGCCAGGATGTCCTGGGAGTTCATATTGACAGCACAGAACACAAAGTCTACAAGGGAGACCACGGTCTCCCGGTCTTTTTCCGCGTCGTAGACCGTAAGGCCGGCCATCTCCTCTGGAATAGGGGCGGCCATGGCCCAGCGGCCCTCCACGGCCTGGCGGTAGGTCTTTCCCGCCGAAGAAGCGCTGGCCGCCAGGGCGGTGACTTTAAACCAAGGGTGGCCGTCTAAAATGGTGGCAAAGCGCTGGCCTACCATCCCTGTACATCCAATGATTCCCACGCGATATTGTTTCATTTTCAAAATCCTTTCTTAGAAGAACCAGAATTTAATATAGATAGGGGGAACGCGGTCCATACAGTGATAAAACATTTTTGGGCGGGCGGCACAGCCGCTGGTTTGAGAATTGGTGAATACGGATACTCAAACGTGTCTCCCAGTAAAAAAACCGGTTGAAAAAAGGCCGGCAATCCCCTATAATGAGAAGAGTATTGTATAATAATACTCTAGTTTGCGGTCTTTGTCAAGGTGAAGCGCCATCAGGGGAGTGCCCAAAAGAAGAGTTTATGACGATAGAGTCGAGTCTCACCTGCCGATGAAATCGGCTGGGTTCGGTGGGGTCAGGGTGCTCCCATTCCTTGGCTTCGCGAAGAAACCGGGGAGCTTCCCCCTCCGGCGGAGGAGAGTTGGCAAAGTCAAGTCTCCAAACCCCGCAACCTTTGAAAAGGGCAAGGGTCGCCATGTGGCAAAGAGTTGATGCTTTGCATCAACTCTCGTCACGAACCCACCGACTCCAGCCGATTTCGTCGGCAGACGAGACGACGAAACTTTTACTGTCTGTTCCTCGGAGCCTTACCGTTAAACGCTTCATTTTGGACACTTCCCGCAACCAGGAGGGAATCCCTTTTTAGCGGACCAGAAGGTTTTTATGGATAACGTATAAATTTGGTGGAGAGGAGCCTATGACCCGTGGATTTTCAACGCAATTTTGATAACCAGGCGCAGGAGTATGAAGCCTCCCGCCCGGAATACCCCAGGGAGCTTTACCAGGACATGCTCCGCTATCAGCCCTTGGACAGAACAAGCCAAGTGCTGGAAATTGGCCTGGGCAGCGGCAAGGCCACAAAGCCGGTTCTGGAAACAGGCTGCCGCCTGGTGGGACTGGAACCGGGCGGCAGCCTGGCGGCGCTGGCCCGGCGGCGGTTAAGAGATTATGAGAACTTTACCCTGCTGGAACAAGTTTTCCAGGATTACAGCGGGCCGGATGAGGGCTTTGATTTGATCTATGCTGCCACTGCGTTTCACTGGCTTCCAGAAGAGTACGGCTACCAGCGGGTATATAGTTTGCTGCGGCCGGGCGGAGTTTTTGCCCGGTTTGCCTATCACGCGGGACCAGACAGAAAACGTCTGGCCCTGACCGAAGAGGTTTATAAGCTGTACCGCAGGCATATGAACGGGGGCAGGGGAACATACCGCCCCTTGTGCCCAGAGGACGGGGAACGGCTTTTGGCCATTCCAAAAAGCTATGGATTTGAGGAAACGGAGTTTCACCTGTATGAGATGGAGAAGGACTTTACCGCTGAAGAGTATATGCGTCTTTTGAGGACCTACCCGGACCATATGGCTCTGGACGAGGATCACAGAGCAAAGCTGTTTTGTGGAATTTATCAGGCTATCAAGCGGCATGGAGGGACCATGACAGTATATTATACAGTGGACCTGGAGCTGGCCCGAAAACCAGGGGAGCGAGCTAAGTAAATGGGCGCCCTGGCTTATAATATGAGAGAACACAAGAAACGTGAAGCCTGACGGAGATATAGGAGAGAGCTGTCATGAAGCAACTAAATATGAAAACCCATGATTTTTATTATGACCTGCCGCCAGAGCAGATTGCCCAAACCCCGGTGGAGCCCAGGGACTCCTCCCGGCTAATGACCCTGGACAAGACCACCGGCCAGGTGGGGCACCGGCATTTTCGTGATATAACGGAACTGTTGAACCCTGGCGACTGCCTGATTCTCAATGATTCCCGGGTGCTTCCGGCCCGTATCTATGGAGAGAAAGAAGAAACAGGAGCCCATGTGGAGTTTCTGCTGCTTAAAAACCGGGGGGACGTTTGGGAAGCCCTTTGCAAGCCTGGAAAACGCGCAAAGCCTGGCAGCCGCTTTTCTTTTGGTGGGGGACTTCTGCGGGGGGAAGTCACCGGCGTGACAGAAGAGGGCGGCCGCCTGGTGCGCTTTACCTGTGAAGGGGAATTTTTCAGCGTGCTGGACCAAATCGGACAAATGCCCCTGCCGCCCTACATTAAGGAAAAGCTCCGGGACCAAGAGCGTTATCAGACCGTGTATTCTCGAGAGAGGGGCTCCGCGGCCGCTCCCACAGCTGGCCTCCACTTTACTCCAGCCCTGTTGGAGGCCGTCCGGGCAAAAGGCGTCCAGCTGGGATTTGTGACCCTGCACGTGGGGCTGGGGACCTTCCGGCCCGTGAGCGCGGAGAACATTGCCGACCACAAGATGCATTCAGAGCATTACTTTATGCCCAAAGCCACAGCGGAGCTAATCAACCAGACCAAAGCCAATGGCGGCAGGGTAATCGCAGTGGGGACCACCAGCTGCCGTACCATTGAGTCTGTGGCCAGGCAAGAGGGCTGCTTTAAAGAGAGCGGCGGCTGGACGGATATTTTCATTTATCCCGGCTACCAGTTTCGGGGGATTGATGGGCTGATCACCAATTTCCACCTGCCGGAGAGTACGCTGATTATGCTGGTTTCCGCTTTGGCCGGGCGAGAGAATGTTTTGCAGGCGTATCGAATCGCGGTGGAGGAAAGGTATCGCTTTTTTTCTTTTGGGGATGCAATGCTCGTGGTGTGAGTAAAAATTTTGACGGGAAGAGAACCCGCAAAGGCGCAGTAGTACTGGGGTTTCGCGGGTTTTTGACGCTGAATTTTCAAAACAGCTTTTTGGGCGTTTTTGGGGCAAAATCGGGTAAAAAGGGCATTTTTGACCCCAACTTTTGCAAAAGTTTGAGAGAGATAAATTGTAAATAAATATGCATTTTAATTGAATTAATACTCAATTTTGTTTACTGATGCGTGAGCGTATCTGGATCAGAATTATTGGTTCTTAGAGATTGGCGAAATGCAAAAAAAGTAAATAGTGTGGAAATATGTGGGAAGATGTAGTACAATTTATATGTTGAAGTGGAAGCTATTGATATATTTATACACTGATTTCATTTGCACACAAGTACTAGGAAAATAACAAGAGGATGTTTAGATGAATAGACCCCAATATATAAATTGGATTGTTAAAGAAGACGGGGTAGTTTTTGAAGATCAGCAGCCACTGAATTGCTACAAGCTATCTTACGAAATCGACGATGCTATACTTGACGATTGGGCGCTTCACATTAGAAGACACTATGTCTCAGATGATGAATTAGAAGAAGATGTTGCTTTGCACAAATTAACTGCTGAGGAATACTTGCGCCAATACGCTATTCCACAAGCGGGAGAGCCATTTGGCCCAACTGCACGTTCGAATGATATTAGCGAAATCCTGTTTGCCGATTTATTTGAGTTTATTTTGAACTATGAAGTTCCTCGATGCAAGCAATACAATCGGTCTGGAAAGAATGAATCTGAGCATGGTACAGACGTTATCGCGTATAGATTTTACACTGAAAGAAAAGAACCAAATAAAAACGATGAGCTTGTGGCAGTAGAAGTGAAGGCTCGGCTTTCTTCAACTGAGGCATGCGCAACCATTAAAGACTCAGTTGCTGATTCAAAAAAAGATGAGCACCGGTTTTCGCATACTTTGGACTACTATAGAAAGAAACTTCGTTCTATGGGAAAGAGTTCAGAAGCTGCTGACATTGCAAGATTTCAGCAGAAAACAGAATACCCTTATAAAATATCCTATGTGGGTGCTGCCATTTCAAGCTTGCCGACTATTGAAAAGAAAGTGATT
>JAAWSH010000107.1 GCA_022801475.1 Acutalibacter sp.
CACACAACCAGCTTGGAAGGCTGGTGTTCTACCACTGAACTACACCCGCAAAAACCCGCTGCAATACCGGCGGGACAAATATTCCCAACGCTATAACACTATACCACATCTTAACCTATTCGTCAAGCCTTTTTTGACAGGAATAAAAAGTTTGTGCGCCTCTGCACACTTTTGCTTTGTTAAAACCTATGGAGCTTTATGATGGGACTACTCTGGCAAACTTGGGCGCCGCAGAGAAATTTCCAGGCAGGGATAAAAGAATTAAAGAAGAGGATACTCTTAATAGCTAAAATCAGCAAGAAAAATTGCGTGCTTGCTGTGGCAAGCACGCAGTGAATCATTTTAGAGGAAATGTGAGCAGCGAGAAGAACCCTATTTTACCACCTGATACACACTGATTGTGTGCAGCACACTGCCTGCCAGCACAAACAGATGGAATACCGAGTGCATATACGGCACCCGCTTGCCAAAGCCATACAACACTGCTCCTACTGTGTACAGCACGCCCCCAGCCAGCAGGCACCAAAAGCCTGTGCCGTTTAGGTTGGTCCATAAGGTGCCCATGGCAAAAACCACCACCCAGCCCATGGCTAGGTAACAGATCATGGAAAAGATCTTAAACCGTTCGACGCTTATGGCATTAAGGATGATGCCCGCCAGGGCCGCGGCCCACACCACGCCGAACATTGCCCACCCCTGGGCGTCTCCCAGGCAAACTAGGGTGATGGGGGTATAGGTGCCGGCAATGAGCAAGAAGATGGTGCAATGGTCAATGGAGCGAAACACCACCTTGGCCCGATTCAGGCCCAGACCATGGTAGATGGCCGAAGCCGCAAAAAGCACCACCATCATGGCCCCATACACAGCGGTGGAAACAACTTTCACGGGGGACTTTTCACAAAATACCAGCAATAATACTAGAGAGGCTACGGAAAGCAGGGCGGAGACCCCGTGGGACACAGAGGAAAAGACCTCCTCGCCCAAAGAATAAAGGGGCAGGCCCAGGGCTTGGCATTTGTTCCGGCGAGAGGCAGAGAGCCGGGGGCGGGAGAGGTTCATGGTTGTGTCCATCATTCACCGTTCCTTTCTGCATGGAATGTCGCTTTTTGATTTGTTTTATCTAGTTTTATAAACTGGATTTTATATTATTATATACCGTTACGTTGCCGTTGTCAAGAAGAAACTTGTTTCCGAAAAATATTAACAAGTAGAATGGTAATACCAGATCGTGTTCCTATCAGTGTGTCTCCGCGTCTTTTGGTGTAAAATTCTTGAAGTAGGCGAGGATAAAAGAGCGGCAAGCGGCTGTAGGGGGGGCTTGGATCTGAATTTGCTCCAAATTTGCTATATAGTAGGGCCTGTTTGAACAATCGGAAATGGCTGTCTTTATGGCCATAAGCGGCCCCTTTCCTCATGGGGAATTCTCGGCAATCCGCAAGGCTGACGTAGTTAATGCAGCTAACTACAGCGGTTTTTCTCCTTACAATCCATCTCTTCTGTCCATAAATCCATCATTCCCTCTATTATTTTCAAACAGACTCTAGAAATCCCACGGATCTTTAATCTTTCGCCGCTGTTTTGCCAAGGCCTTGCTAGGCTGCCCCCGCTTTTTCCGCCTGCCCAGGCCAGACTCGGACATCAGCCGCTGGTAGCTCTTCCAGCGCTCCCAGGAGAGTTCTCCCTGCTCCAGGGCCATGCGAATGGCGCAGCCAGGCTCTTTCTCGTGTTTGCAGTCAGAAAAGCGGCACTGTCCCAGAAAGGCCTCTACATCTGGAAAGGCGGTGGATACGCCCTGGGCGGCGTCCCACATGCCTAGCTCCCGCATGCCTGGGGTGTCGATTACAAGAGCGCCCCCGGCCAGGAGCAACAGCTGCCGGTGGGTGGTGGTGTGGCGGCCTTTGCCGTCCCGCTGGCGGATGCCGCCGGTGGACATCACATCTTCTCCGGCCAGCCGGTTGATAACACTGGACTTGCCTACTCCGGAAGAGCCCAAAAACGCCGCTGTGCTGCCAGGGGGCAGCATCTCTTCCAGCTCCGCAAACCCATAGCCCGTCTTAGCGCTGACAGCCAGCACCGGCGCTCCGCCGCCCACAGCCTGGGCCAAAGCCAGCTTTTCCTGGTGGTCCCCAGGCAGGTCCGCTTTTGTCAATAAAATCACGGGTTTTGCCCCGCTGCTTAGGGCCTGGGACAAATAGCGCTCCAGGCGTTTTACGCTAAAGTCCTCGTTTAAAGACTGGACCATAAACACCAGGTCCATGTTGGCGGCCACGGCCTGCTGGGTGCCGTGCCAACTGTCCATGCGGGAGAAAAAGCTCTTCCTGGGCAGCGTCTTTACGATTTGCCAGTCTCCACAGGCAGGGGCCGCCAGCACAAAGTCGCCGGTGGTGGGAAACAGAGCCCCTTCCTCATAAAAATATTCCTTGGTTTTCAGCTGGCCGAACCGTTCCCCTTGAGGGGTGATTAGCTGCCAGCGGTCTTTAAAAACCGCGGTGACCCGGGCCGGGGCCAGGGCGTCGTTTTGTGGCAGAAGGGCGGCAGGAAAGCCGTACTTCCGCAAGTCGATATTTGCCATAGATTTCCTCCTGAATTTCTGCTATGCCGCAATGGTGAATGTGCTTAATACAATGGTCCATAAAACATACCTCCTTTTCTCTTCCGCGGCCCATACAATGCAAAAAGAGCACTCCCCAAAAAACAGGGAGCGCTCTTTGCAAAGCGGGCCTTAGCGGCGGGCCGAAACAGCCCTGGCAGTGGGCCGGCAGCGGTTCTCACTGTTTATCATATGCAATTGAAGCATGGGGCCCACCTCCTTTTTGTTTTGAATTTGTTCTCGCAATCACCTGTAAAGAAACTGGATTATCTGTAAGAACAGATTTTAATATATCATAATCACAGGGCAGTGTCAAGAGAAATATCTGCCATGTGTGCAGCTCCGGCCAGCACGTAGTTTTTTCTGCTGATTTTAATGGGGTTTTATGCCAACAGGGCTCATTGACATCCTCTTTCCAAAGGGATATAATAAAAAATACGTCTTAAAGCCCATAGGAGATGATGGAATGCAGACCATTGAGACCCAGCGCCTTTTGCTGCGCAACGTAACCCTTCAGGACGGCCCCTCCCTGTTCACCATGCTGGGGGACGAGCAGACCTGTTTGGACGACGGAGGCTATCACGCCTGTGCCTCTATGGAGGACCCGGGCTTTTTGCAAAACTTAAAGTGGCTGGCTGAACATGACCAGCACTACCTGGCGGTGGAAAAGGGCGCTGGACAAGAACCGGCCTTTGGGCAAGGGGTGGGCCTTATTCACCTGATGGACGCCCACCGGGGGGTACCGGCAATGAAGCTGGGGTATATCATCAGCAGAAATTTCCGGCGGCAGGGGTATGCCCGGGAAGCCCTCTCCGGCGTGATCGCCCATCTGTTTGCCACAGGAACCCGGATGGTTACGGCAGAGTGCTATGCCTACAACCTGGCCTCCCGGCGGCTGCTGGAGTCTTTGGGATTTGCCCAAGAGGGCGTGCGCCGTAAAGCCCTTCTGCATCCCCAGCGGGGCGTCATCGACACGCTGCTGTTCTGCCTGGAAGGGCCTTAGAGCTTGTTTGAAAAATCGAAAACACCGTCTTTTTGCCCAGAAGGGGTCCTCTTCCGCGTCGAAAATCCTGATAATACGCAAGCATTCCTTGCGGTTTTTTTTCCTTGAAGCTGGCTGCTTCTGGACAAAATATGTCATTTCCTCTATTTTCAAATAAGTCCTAATCGCAAAAGGCATCCAGGCCCAGAACTTTCCAGCACACTGCGCCCCGTCCCCAGCAGGGTCAAGGGGGGATGCTTTTCGGCAGCGCATTCTTTGTGGGTATTGTATTATAAAGGCTCTCTTTTGCCATATTCTTAGAAAGAAAGCGCCAGCCGGTGAAAATATCCGTAAGAAAGCTGTAAAGATATTTTCCTTGTCACCCGACCAACGGTTCTCACTTCTCATGCTCCCGCGTAAAAGTTCTTAGGCTGCCCAAAAGCCATTATTATAAATTCTTTGAGGTCCATGCTATGAAATCCATATTTTCCGCTCTTTCCCGCTCACCTGAATATTCTACTCTGGCCCGGGCCATTGATACCGGCGCTGCCCCTGCCGTGGCTGCGGGGCTTTCTGGCGTGCATAAGTGTGTGGTCATTGCCGCCCTGTGCCGCCAGACCGGCCGCCGGGGCCTGGTCATTGCCGCCGACGAGGCGGAAAGCCAGCGTTTTTTTGAGGACCTCTCTGCTTTAGGGCTGGCTCCTGTGCAGTACCCAATGCGGGACTTTAACTTTCGGGATACGGCTGTCTCTTCCCGAGAGTATGAGCGCCTGCGGCTGGAGGCACTCTCTAAAATGCAAAACGGCTCTTGCAACTGTGTGGTGGCCTGCATTGACGCCGCGCTGCAATACACCATGGGCCCCCAGCAGCTAAAGAGCCGCCTATTCACCATCGCTCCAGGGCAGGAGCTGTCCATAGATGGGCTGCTCTCCGCTCTGGTAAACTGTGGTTACACCCGGGAGGACCAGATTGAGGGACCGGGGCAGTTCAGCCGCCGGGGAGGCATTGTGGACTTTTTTTCCCCCAGCGCTCCCCAGCCTGTACGGGTGGAGTTCTGGGGGGATGAGGTAGACTCGGTAAGCTTCTTCGACCCAGCCACCCAGCGCCGCACCGACCCAGTGGACCAGGTGGACCTGGCTCCCTGTGTGGAGGTGATCCCCGACGGGCCGGACCTAATCAAAAAAATAGAAGCCCTTTCCAAGAGCCTGCGGGGCAAGCGGGCCCCAAAGGCTCGGGAGGTGCTGGAGGCCGAGGTGGAAAAGCTGAAAAACGGCCTGCGGCCCGGCTCGACGGACAAATTCCTGCCCCTGATGTACGGCGGGGTTTCAACCCTGTTTGACTACTTCCCAGCCGAGGAATGCCTGCTATTTTTTTCGGAGGGGAACAAGCTGAAAGAGCGCATTCGCACCGGGCTGGTCCAGTGGGGCCAGGACCTGGCCGCCTACTTGGACGAGGGCCTGCTGTGCAAGGGGCTGGACGCTTACAGCGAGACCTGGGAGTACGCCCTGGGCCAGGCCCAGCGGGTCCCCACGGTGTTTATGGACGTGTTCGCCCGGGGCAGCTATGAGGTGCCTACCAAAACCCTAGCCAATTTTAATGTGCGGCAGTTTCCTGCCTGGGGGGGCGGGGTACAGCTTTTGCAGGAGGACCTGACTGCCCTTTTGAACCAGGGCAGGGCCTGTGTGGTGCTCTCCGGTACCCAGCGGGCGGGAGAGGCCCTGGCCGCCGACCTGAAACAGTCTGGTCTGCCTGCCTCCTATATTGAAAACCCCTCCACCGCCGCCCGGGGTACTGTAACGGTTACCAGCGGGGTACTTTCCGCTGGCTTTGACTGGCCGGACGCGGGCTTTGCCCTAATCGCCCGAGGCCGCATTGCCATGCAAAAGAGCCGCAAGGCCAAGAAAGACAAGCACGCCAAGGAGATTTCCAGCCTTTCAGAGCTGAATCCAGGAGACTTTGTGGTTCATGCCTCCCACGGCATCGGGGTGTTTGAGGGCATCCACAAGCTGGAGATGAACGGCGTGGCCAAGGACTATATCAAGGTGCGCTACCAGAAAAACGACACCCTGTATATTCCCGTCACTCAGCTGGACATGGTTTCCAAATACATCGGCCCCAAAGAGGACGCCGCTGTACGCCTGAGCCGCCTGGGCGGGGCAGACTGGCAGCGGCAGAAGGCCAAGGTCCGGGCTGCTGTGAAGGACATTGCCAAAGAGCTGATTCAGTTATATGCGGCCCGGATGCGGCAGAAGGGCTTCGCCTTTCCTCCTGATGGAGAGTGGCAGCGGGACTTTGAGGCCAGGTTTGAGTTTGACGAGACCGAGGACCAGCTGCGCTGCGTGAGCGAGATTAAAGACGATATGGAGCGGGAGCCCCCCATGGACCGGCTGCTGTGCGGCGACGTGGGCTTTGGCAAAACCGAGGTGGCCCTGCGGGCTGCCTTTAAGTGCGTGACCAGCGGCAAGCAGTGCGCCATTCTGGTGCCCACCACCATTTTGGCCTGGCAGCACTACCAGACC
>JAAWSH010000108.1 GCA_022801475.1 Acutalibacter sp.
TATACATTATTATTATTATTAAGTGTGATTGTGGGATTTAAAAATATATGGGCTATATAAATCTTTGGTTTTAGTATATCGCATTTTCTGGTATTTTTCTATGGGGGATTTCGTTATATTAGAAAAAATCTTTCAGATTTTTTGCGCAAAAAAGTGCCTTTTTCCGGGGGAATCGCTTTGCTATCAAAAGATCGCTTGGTGTATTTCGTGATTTTTTGCCAAAAGAGCAGATTTGCTGGGAAGAGAACCATCTTTTGGTGGATTTCCAGGGGATTTACCTCTGGATGATCCTTTATTTTCAGGAGCAGGGGCCAAAGGAGGTGAATTGGTAAATATAGACATCTTAGGGGGTAAATTGTATTAGAATTTCTCCTTGCGCTTTTCTGGCTTTTTTGATAGAGTGTATGTGGCCCCCATGAGAGCCGCGCCTTTTGGCCTTGGCATAAAAATGGAACAAGGAGGAGCGTTCTATGATCTGCCGGAACTATATGCTGAAGATGTACGACTCGCAGAACGAGATTATCGCCTTTCCCAGCAGGGGCTACGAAGCCATTATTGAGCACAGCCATGATTTTATTGAGCTGGTGTACATTGTCAGCGGCGCCCTGACGCACTGTGTCCGGGGCCAGCGTATTCCCCTGGAAAAGGGGGATATGTTTGTCATTGCCACCAGCGACCCCCACTCGATGGTCCCCTCCGGCGATCCTATGGAGTGCTCCTGGGTCAACTGTATCGCCAGCCCCAGGCTTTTTTCCCAGGGGGCCCTGGATCTGGACCCTGCCCGGGTACTGAACTTCAGTTTTCACCCGGATATGATCTTTTTAGTAAACCAAATGGTGCGGGAATATCAGGAGCAGAGTCCTTACAGCCAAGAGATCATGGCCAGCCTGTTTTCCGCCCTGCTGTACAAGTTCCGTCAGGAAAACCAGGCCAGTGCTGGCAGGCCGTCCAGCGGCAAGTCCCAAAAGGACCGGTATATCCAGCGGGCCACCGCCTTTATTCAAAAGAACTACCAAAAAAAGATTTACCTGGAAGATATAGCCCGGTCGGCGGGCATTAGCACAGGCTATATCAACAAAATTTTCCGGGAAGAGCGTTCTACCACGCCCATCGAATACCTAAACATCTGCCGGGTGTCCATGGCCTGCCACCTTTTGTCCAACACGAACCATTCCATTGCGGAGATCTGCGAGCAGGTGGGCTTTCATGACATGAAATTTTTCTACTCTATGTTCAAGCGCCAGAACGGCATCTCGCCAGGGGCTTACCGAAAGATGAACCAAGTGGACGGAGGATGAGACTTGGCCCTATACCGGGCCGTCAGGTTCCGAACGAGAGACGGCTGGCTTTGGCCGCCGGGCAAAAGGGCTTCCACAGAACATAGTGGATAGCAGCTGGTAAATAATATCCGGATCAACAAAAGAAAAGCCGCCGAAACTCCTGGAAGTTCCGGCGGCTTTTCATTCTGGGGCAACCTTAAGTATTTGAGAGGGGCAGAAGGGCTTAAACTCGGAGACTTGTTCTTGGACAAGCCTTGCATATAGGCTTTGGAGTGAATGTGGAAAGGTATTGCCGCATGGAGCGTCTCAAAATCAACGAGGCCAAAACGCGCTGTTTTATAGATGCAGCCGCCGTACGGCGTCGTCCTTTAGCTCCCTTCCTTTAAACAAGAGCAGACCTGCCAGAGCCACCAGGCTGACGCCCACACAGATCACGGAAGGATAAATGATTTTCAGCACGCTGCAAAGCAATAGAATCAGCGGGAGAAAACCCGCAAGGATGCAGAGGGTCATACAAAACAGGTACTCCGCCGGGCGCAGGCATAATGCCATGGCGACAATGAAAGCGGCCAGCTGGGCGCACGGGATAAAGATAGGCAGAACAAAATTCAGGGACCAGCCAGCAAACCCGGTGAATAGGTCCCACAAAAAGGTGATGGCAGAGATGGCCCCCAGCTGCCAGGTAATGGCTTTCATGGGGCTGCCCCGTTTATGGATTGTAACGCCCAATACCAGCCAGGTGCTGGCCAATGCGGCAATAACAAGAAGACTCCACCAGCCGGTTTGGGGTAAACTGAAGTTCACAGCGGAGCAAATAACCGCAACCGCAATGGTAGCCAAAGCGGCCAGCCGGAGGAACAGCTGCATCGTCTTTTTGGTGGGCGGAAGAACAGGGTAGACGGTTTCCTCCTGTTTGCCCGAGAGCGGGCTTTGGCAGAGAGGGCAGCAATGGAGAGCCCCCCTTACATGCACCTTGCATTGTTCACAAAACAGCATTTTGTTCTACCTCGTCTTCCATATTCGTAGTCAGGGTCACATCCAGCCCCAGCCGGGAGAGTTCCTGAAAGAAGATCCGTTCGGTTTCTCGAGACCGGTAAGGGCTGGCGAATGTGATAACAAAGCTGTCTCCAAAGGAAACGGAGCAGGCCTGTAGACATCCCGCGCAGGTGAGGACGCCGAACTGCCGGATATACTTTTCCGAGCCCTCTGGCATGGAGAGCTTTCCTACATTGGAGAAGGAGACAGTGGCGGCTTGCGCGGCAATACGGTTAGCATACCGAAGGACAACATCCTTCAGGGGTAGCGGCGCGATTCGTGCGAGAAAATTGTGTTCCAAAGCGCAGAGGCTGTCTACATGGGCCTTTAGCTTTTCCACAGCAAGCTTTTCTTGAAAGCCGCGTTTTACTTGGGCTAGTACAGACTCCAGATCCGTGCTGTTTTTGCTGAAGTCATAGCCTACGTGAATAATGGCGAAAAAGTTCCGTGAGGAAAACGAAGGGAAATAATTGCGCAGGTTTACAGGGATGGTAACAACGACTGGCTTTTCCCGGCTCCGTACCGACATACCCTCATAAATAGAGCGAAGCAGAACGGCGGTTAGCAGTTCGGTGATGGTAGCCTTTTGGGCGCGGGCGCAGGCCAGCAGTTCTCTAACGGAAATTCTTCCTTCCAGGATGGCCAGATGGTTTTTTGGCAGGCGGTCCCCAGGGATCTGGTAAGCGGAAGGGGAAAGACCCAGCCGGCGGACAGGCTTTTCATAATACTTTTGGAAGCTATCCACCTCCTTCTGCTGGTCGGATATGCCTAAGACCGGCATGCCATTAGCGGAAAGACCATCCTCTGGGTGCCGGACATAAAGATATTCATAGACCAGGACCCGCAAAAAGTCAAGAGCCCCGGCTCCGTCGGACAAAACATGGTATACCTCCAGGCTGATGCGCCTACGGTAGTAGAGCACGCGAAACAGTAGGCTGCGCCGGGGAGAGGGGTAGATGGGGAAACAGGGAGGCAGCTGCTCTGGGCACGCTAGAGCGGGCAGAGGACTCTCCTCTAGATAGTACCAGAACCAGCCCCGCCGGAGCACACAGCGATAAAGGGGGAACCGCTCCATGGTTTTGTCAAGGGCGGTTTGGAGGGCGGCGGGTTCTACATCTTCCTTCAGTTCGCAGAAAAAGCGGAACACCTTGGAGTCGTGCGCCGAGCTGGTGGAGGGAAATATTTTTGCGGCGTTGTCCAGCCGCCACCAGGGCAGATAATTCCTATCGCTCATAATTTTTCTCCAGGAAAGAATTTATGATGGCATACGTTTTTTTGACCTGCTTAAACCAAACAGGGAGAGAGAAATAACCGTGCAAAGCGTCGGGGATTCGGTGGATTTCCACATGGTTCCCCGCTTCCCGCAGTCTTTCGCCATAGGCCTCTCCCTCGTCCCGCAGGGGACAGAATTCCGCGGTGATTATCAGGGTATTCGGTTGATTTGCAAAGGACTTGGCGGCCAGCGGCGCAAAATAGGGGTTTTCCAGGTCGGATTCACAGTCGCGGTATAGGGCAAAAAAGTCTCGCACGCGTTTGGCGGTAAGCAAGTAGCCTGTCCCGTTCTCTCGTACAGAAGGGAAAGGGGAGTTCTCTGAATGGTCGTTTCCCACCGCGGGGTAGATTAAGAGCTGCCCCGTGGGCAGAAACTCCCCTCGGTCCCGGGCCATAAGAGAGACAGCGGCAGCCAGATTGCCCCCAGCGCTGTCCCCGATCAGCACGATGTTTTCAGGGGAGGCTCCCAGCAGGTCACTGTGCAAAAAGACCTCCCGAGCGGCTGCATAGCAGTCCTCCACAGCTGCGGGGAAACGGTGTTCAGGAGCCAGACGGTAGTCAACTGAGGCCACCACACAGCCGGTCTGGGCAGCCATATCACCGCATATACCATCGTAAGAATCAATGGAGCCCGTTACCCAGCCTCCGCCATGAAAAAACAGCAGAACACAGCTCCTTTTCCGCTGGGTGGGCGTAAAAATGCGCATGGGAATATGGTGCTCACCAGAGGGGATGGTATGCTCCCATATCCGATAAAGCCAGGGTTTTCTGGCACGGCGGGCGGTCAGCTTTTGCAGCTTGCGTTCCACCAGATAGGTTCTTTCTATATCCAGATCAGGGTATGACAATAAACTAAGCGCCGCCAGCATGGTTTTATGGATGGGCATAATGACTCCTCTATAGGGCCGTTGAATGATTTACGCGGAAAACATTCGTGCCTGTTAAGATAATATATTAATACTATATTGTACTCCTATGATTTTAGTTTGTCAAATGGTATAGAATTCACGGGCCGTTGGCCGTCATGCTGCTTAGAAGTCGTATTCCGTTAAACGCTCAAGTAAACGCTAGGTTGATTTTTCGTGCGGGCATTCAACCGCTCCGGTATTGTTTAACCGGTATGCTTCCTGTATACTATCCAGGAAGGGCAGAGCAGCCCTATCCCAGCAATTGGATAAGGAGAATGGAAATGTTTGACGGCGTAAAAGCAGGCAGAGAAATCGCGGTTTTAAGGAAGAAGAGGGGCCTGACCCAGGAGGAGCTTGCCACTCGGCTAAACATAAGTCCCCAGGCTGTAAGTAAATGGGAGAATGGCCACGCCATGCCAGAGCTTTCACTACTGGTGGAATTGGCGGATGCCCTAGGCAGCACACTTGACGATATTCTCTTCCCGGACGCTGTCCGGCCTGCGGCAAACGCCAATTTCGAACATATCCTGCTGCCCTATGCCCCGATCGCGGATTTTTCAGGCGTAACCTGGCCCCGGAGTATGGCGTACCCGGCGGTGCTCTCGGCAGTCAAACTGTTTATGGGCCTTGAAGAGCATAAAGACCCGATGGGGCGGCAGATCAACGACGACACGGAATACATCCTCCAATCCGCGGTTACCTCCATCTGCTTTGGATACTCTTGGGGAACAGAGAACGGGCTGGAAACCGGCCTTTCCGCATATGGCTTGACCGGGGAATTATATAGCGGGAGGGACCGTGCGGAAGAGGAGTTAATCCGCCTGGCAGTGAAGAATATTTTGGGCGGCTACCCGGTGGTCATCCTTCCCCAGGAATACTCGGAGATCATCCTGGCAACCGGCTTTTCCCATCAGGGAAAGGTGATGAAGGGCCTTCCGTTTCTGGATGGAGATGATGAGAAAAACTCCGTTATGTCCTTCCAGCAGCTAAAAAGCTTTCCGAATTGGTATGGAAAAAAACCAGACATACTGCTGATAAAACCCGGTCCAAAGCCAATCCCTCTCCCGAAAATGTGCAGGGACGCGTTACAAAAAGGGGTCACGCTCTTGCGGAATGAGACCAGCGCCTTCGATGAGCCGCTGGTTGGGTACGGAGCGGTCATATACGACAACTGGTGCCGGGAGCTTCAAAAAGAGAGCAACCAAAATCTTGTAGCCATTGAATGTGTTTATCCGCATATTTTCATTCATTATGAGGGAAAACTCCGCATTAAACAATTCTTTGAACTCAGTATGCGCTGGATGGAGGATGTGGATCACAGACCGTTTACAGCGGCGGTTTCCAAGTATGAGGAGATCATAAGCATGTGCGAAAAATGCCTGCGCAGTTTGTCGGAGAAGTCTCCTGAGACGGCGGAGGAATCCAAGGAAAAGAGAAAAATGCTGATGGCTGTGCTGCGAAGAAGCAAGGAGCTGGAGATGGACGCTCTGCAAGAAATCGCGTCTGTGATTCTGTAAAAGACAAGAAAATATTAAATAAAAGCCCTTGACTCTGCCGTTGGGGAAGC